>JAEYUK010000113.1 GCA_023432655.1 Pseudomonadota bacterium
CCCTGTAACCTATCAAAGGGTTCTGTGTTAAAAAGATTGAGTTCACTTTGAAGAACATCAATCTGGCAAATCTCTCGGGCCTTGGTTAAATCTTCTAAGTTCGTGTTACAAAGGCCTATGTGTTTTATTTTTCCCGATTCCTGTGCTCGCTTTAGAACGGCCAGAGGTTCACGGATATCATATTTTTGATCGGGCCAGTGAATCATGTAGATGTCGATACAATCTCGATTCAATCTTTTTAAACTTTCATGAAGCATCCGTTCCGTGTTCTCTGGAGCATTCGTCATGTTGACTCGTTTTGTGGGATGCCAATCCACTCCGGATTTGGTTATGACCATCGCAGACTTTGGCATATATCTCCCCAACCTTACCTCAGACATTCCGAATCCATAAATAGGGGCCGTATCAAAAAGAGTTATCCCTTCATCCCAGGCCTTTTTAACCAGTCTTTCTGCCTGGGCTTCACTCATCTCTCCAAAGCCATATCCTCCGCCTTCTCCGCTCAAGGAGGCGCCTCCAAAGGTGACTGCCGGGAGGGGCCCAGAGAACTGTGAAAATTCGCGATAAATCATAGAAACCTCTTCGATTGACAAAAACACGACGCTCCTGCAAAGTGCGGGATATGCACCTTATCACAATGGCCCATCTGGGTGAAGCTCAGAGTGTCATACAACATTTCAAACTGGAAAGAATCACCCCTGAACTCTTTAAAAATGAAGAGATGGTTCTTTTATTAACCGGTGAGGGACCATTTGAAGCTGCTACCAACACGGCCCTGACACTTCCCAAATTTCCTTTTCAGGAAGTGATAAATATTGGCATTGCTGGAACTTTTAAAGATCATAACATCGGGGACATTGTTCCGGTGCGAACCCTTTATCTAGTGAACGACTTAAAACCCGCATTTAAAAGTTTTAAGGCCATGAGTGAAGGTGCTGATTGCCTGACAAGTTTTGAAAGGATCCTCGATCCGGAGAAGGCCCAGATCTTGAAAGGCATAGGCCATATTGTTGACCGTGAAGCCTGGGGTGTGGCCATGGCCGCTAAAACGGCCAATATTCCGTTTAAGTGTTATAAGCTCATCTCAGATATGGCCGGAACTCTTAACGCCTGCGAACTGATAAAAGAAAATTCTCAAGAGTTCTCAGATAAGATTGCCGATTTTTTAAAAGTTTTAGTGGGAAAATCTCTGGAATCTCAAACCGAAGAGAAAATGAATATCCCGGGGCTTCACTTTACTTTCACGAGTAACCACCAGTTTAAGAATCTTCTAAAAAAACTCTCCATCAAAGAAGATCAAGACCATGAATGTATCTTCAATTCACTTCCTTTAAATGAACTTCGAGCACTTGAACTCTCCCCTAAGGAGAGAACAAAGAGACTTATCGAAATGATGGAGAAGCGCCTTGATCCTTTTAAAGTACGGCTGCAAGAAGAAAAAGAGCGACTTCAAAAAGAATTTAATCAGTATGAGTTTAAAATTGATATCGACCCACATTGGGAAAAATCAAAACTCACCATCTCCTTTGAGGCCGGAAGTGACGAGGATCTTCAAAAGAAGGCCGAAGCGCTAAAATCCTTGAGCCTTCATTCCTTTAACCAAATCATGAATGGGAAAATCCATGTGGAATGAAGTTTATGTGGAAGAAGAAATTAAAGATCACCCTAGGGTGATGTCTATTCTGGATAAACTAAAAAAGTCCCCACTTTTTATACCTCGCTATGACAATATTTGGGGCAGATCTAAAAAGCCTTATCTTCATAAAAGAGATTCCTTGAATCTCTTCCTGGCCAGAAAGCACGGACAGCTTTTAAAGCTGGCACCTGACGCGTACGGGAGCGCGGGTGAACCTCATTATTATTTCATTCATGCCTACAATTGTATTTATGAATGCCAGTACTGCTATCTTCAAGGCTATTTTAATACTCCGGATATTGTTCTATTTATAAACCACGAAGAAATTATAACAGAGATGGAAAACACCCTGAAGAATCATCCAGAAACGAAAGTGTGGTTTCACGCCGGGGAGTTTTCTGATTCACTCGCCCTGACTCATTTAACCGGGGAACTTGAACTTTATCATGAGTTCTGCAAACGGCATCCGGAAGCAGTGATTGAACTTAGAACCAAGTCCGTTAACATTAAGGAACTAGAAAAGCTCACACCTCTACCCAATTTCATTATCAGTTTTTCACTTTCACCCGAAGCCATGGCAAAAAGAATCGACTTAAAGACACCTTCAACCAAGGCCCGTCTTCAGGTCATGAGCAGTCTTCACAAAAAGGGCTTCAGTGTTGCAGCTCACTTTGATCCCATTATTTATGAAGACGCCTTTGACCTTCGCTATGAAAGTTTACTTCATGAAATGAAAACACTAGAGATAACCCCGTCCCTTAAATACCTCTCTTTAGGAGTTGTGAGATTCACAAAAGACGTCTACCGGGAAGTTGAAAGAAACTATCCTGATTCAGTTCTCCATACGGGCCCCATGATTAAAAGTTTCGATGGAAAAGTTCGCTATCATCGCCCTATGAGAATGTGGATGATGAATAAAGTTAAAGAACTTTCTATTAAAGCAGGCATAAAACCAGAACTCATTTATCTGTGTATGGAAGAAGATGCTTAAAAAACCAGAATTATTCCAAAATGGGTTTCATTTAAGTTATTTCCCACTAGGCGAGGACATCCGCCAGTTAGTTATTAATGAAAACTGGGATGAACTTGACCGCAGGATTAAGACACTAACCGCTCCGGGAGGAAGTCTTTTTAACTTTCTTCAAGAGTTCCATAGTTTTAATGAAATCGAGTTTATTATCAGTATCAGAGACGCTCAAAACGAATGGGAAGAAGACGGGATCTGGCATGACGATGGCTCACGAGTCTTCGCTTTTAGCCTCTCCCTCACCCTGAATCCTGAAGAGATCGAGGGTGGAAGATTAGGTATTAGAGTAAAGGATTCAGAAAACGTCCTGGAAATCCCTACACCAGGCTTCGGAACCATCATTCTTTTCCTAACCGGCCTATACAATATTGAGCATAAAATTCATCGGGTTAAAAAAGGGCGCAGAATCATCATCGCTGGCTGGTGTTCTTAAGAATAAATTTCATGAAACCGCTTCTGAAGCTCCCGAGCTGTGACATCTTCCACATGAGTGGCAAGCCTCCAGTAAAAACCGAAGGGATCCTTAAGCTTTCCAGCACGGTCGCCGTAAAACTCCATCTTGATCGGAGAGACTTCTTCAGCTCCGGCATTAATCGCCTGTTCCCATAATCCCTCTACATCTCCACTATAGAGCTGCAGGATGAGCGGACTCTCCCCTCCAGCGCCTGGCCCCTCAGACAGCATGAGGATAGTTCCATCAATTTTTATTTCGGCATGGAGGACTCGACCGGACGGGTCTTCTAACTTCATCAAGAGTTCCGCATCGAAAGCGCTATTGTAAAATTTAATCGCTTTATCCGCGTCCGGCACAATGAGATTAACCGTGATGGTGTTATAAGCACGAGGAACATAATTAGGAAGGACACTCATAGCGCACCCCTTATGTTTATTTAAGCTTCGAATAACCCCGGAATGGAAAGGTAGCGCTCTCCTGTGTCGTAGCAGAAGGTGAGCACTCGCCCTTTCTTGGTGC
>JAEYUK010000177.1 GCA_023432655.1 Pseudomonadota bacterium
AATTAGAATTGTTCAGTGCTGATATTACCTCGTCCATTTTCTAACTTCTCAAGATTCTTATAATCAAAAGGCAGAAAATGGGCTGCTTGCTTACGTCTTAGTTTTCGTACAAGACGCATTTTCTTAATGAGGACTGCGAACTCTGAAATAAAGGCTTGGGACGTTGTATTTTGAGCTATGGAAGTTTCCATAAATGATCTCCTGTTCAAGCCTCAGCACAAGAAGAGAACTCTCTAATTGAGCGAGGAAAAATTTTTGTTATTTTTAGGAATAAAAAGAGAAAGCAAGCAGGTGCTTGCTGAAAAAGGCTTGGAGTTTTGAAAGCTTAGAGCGATGCTTGCTACTGAGGGCAAGCACACGCTAGTCGTTGCTACTCAAAACTTTTAGCTGGTAAGCGTTTGGAAAGCGATGGCCGAAAAATAACGAAATTTCTTGAAATGAAGACTGTGTGATCGTCACTCTCTCCGAGTGTTGTTAGATACTTAGAATCATAATGTTTTGTTGGAAAACCCAATTTTTCGGCGGAAAAATTGGAGCGGCTGATCAGATTCGAACTGACGACCTTCTGCATGGCAAGCAGACGCTCTACCAACTGAGCTACAACCGCGTTTTGTGCTGTTGATAATAATTCTGCCGGTGGAAAATTGTCAATCTCTAAGTTTGTAAAAAATCATGATTTTTACTGAAATTTCTGCTCCAGGGCCTTCAGGATCTTTTGATAGCTAGGATTTGTGAAGCGGGCCGAGAGGAGAGGCAGAATTTCCTTCTTAGTTGAGGGCATATTCGGGTTAAGGAGGATCTTAACGAAATTATCGGCAATGATAAAAACCTTTGAAAGAGGGTGGAGCTCCTCGCTTGGATTCTCAGGTAACCCAACGCCCTCAGGGGAGCCATGAGACTGGAGGAGAACCGTCTTAATATACTGGCTGGCCTCAGGATGTTGCTCCAGGATTTTTACGGCATCGGCCGCATGAGTGAGGACTTGTTTTTTCTCATCATCGGACAATGTCGATTCACTCAATTCTTTCATGCTCGCGATTTGCATCTGTTTATTTGATTTCAAGGTCACATCAGCGAAGAATGAAACGAATGACAAAACTTCCAGATGCTCGGGCTTGTACCAGCTTTGTTTTGATAAGATGTAATGGCACATCATCGCTAAAAGATGGCAGTGCTGATAGGCGTAGGAGACTTTGTTAGAGAAGACAAATTTTAGAAGATTCGAAACTTCTGGGGATTTTCTCACCGACTGAACCATCGAATTAATAGAGGCATCGGAGAGATCAATAACCGTCTGATCAAGCCCGAGTTGCTGGATTTTATCACGAACAATCTCATGGGCATTGGCGGTAGTTAAAATCCTATCCTCTAGGCTTAAATCAGTATTTTCTAATTTTTCGAAAAGCTGATTAGTCACATAAGTAGTGAAGTACTGCATGTAATCCCGAGGAACATAAAATTCCTTTAGGCCTTGCTCTTCATACTTTTTGATGTCTGCCTGATCAAAAGTATCTTTGGAGTGAATCCTCTTCACATATTGGTAATCGTTATGGCCCTTTTTAATTCTGATGTAGATATCACAGGGAGTTTTTTGAATATCGTAAAAATAATAAAGGCCCACAGGTAAATAATCGGCCTTCACTTTATCATTCACATTCTGAAGACTCACACCGAGTTGGGAAGCTGCCTGCTTAATGAGAATTTCCCAGCTGACCGGTTCCTGCAAACAAAGAATTTCGTCGGCGAGGGCGGGGCATTCACCCAGAATTAAAAGTGCGGTGTTAAGCCCTTCATTTTTTATGTGTTGATAAATTTTCAGGGCCGTCTCTTCATTTCCGACCCGGCATTTTGTAATGACGAGTGAGACCTGAGGCAAAATGCGCAGAAGTTCGAGGGTATCTTCGGCATTATTTCGATGGATGACATCGGTACCTACGAATGTATTTAAATTTATTGAAAAGATTTTTTTTAAATCTTCATTCGTTTCAATCAAGATAGTCTGACTCATAAGAAAATCTTAACATGACTCGAGCTAACTCCAAGTATTTTAAGGGGAGAAAAGCTTGCCGACTTAATTAATTAGAAAAGTCAGGCTCTTGCAGCGCTATTATCTCGCCGGAGCGGGAAATAAGTTGCCCAGAAAACGTGGTTCTTTCCGGATTGAAGGCCGAAACTTTTCCATGGCCTTCGGGAATATCGATCACGTAATGAGGCAAGGCCCAACCAGGAAGGTGATCGCGAAGCGTTTGATAAATTTTCCGACCTTTTTCCAAAGGTAAATAAAAGTGGATTCCACCTTTGACTTGATCTGGATGGTGAAGGTAATAAGGGCGCACTTTGAGATCCAGGAACAGCTCGTAAAGTTCCAGCAGGGTCTCTGTCCGGTCGTTTACATCTTTTAACAAAACTGTCTGAGAAAGAAGCTGAACTCCTGTGTCCCGAAGATTTAGGATTTTTCTCTTACTCTCTTCATCAAATTCACTCGCATGATTAGCATGGATGGCCAAACTAACGGTTCTAAAATTGTCCCCGGCCCACTTGAGAAGGGCCGAGAATTCTTCATCCAGGCGCGAAGGAAGGATAACCGGATAACGTGAGTGAAAACGAATATCTTTTAAGGATTTAATTTCAGCAAAACTTCTTAAATATTTCTCGAGCTTCTGATTGGAGAGCGTGAGGGGATCTCCCCCCGTGAAAATAAGTTCACTGATTTCCGGGTGAGACTTCAAATAATTTAAAGTCTCTAAAAAATCCTGCTGAAAAATTTCTTCAGGAGTATTGAGCTCATTTTTCCTAAAGCAGTAACGGCAATGAACCGGACAAACAGTGGTAGGTGTAAACAGCGCTCGTGAATGATAGCGATGGATCAGTTGAGGCGCTTTAAAATAAGTCCTATCCCCAATCGGATCTTCTAATCCCTGGGTCTTAAGTTCATCTAGGTGAGGAAGGAATTCCCGTGCCAGAACTCCTTGGGGTCCTTGGTCTTTAATTTTAAGTGCCAGCTTTATTGGAATAAAAATCGGATATTTTTTAGCAACATCTTCCAGGACCCCATGAGTGGGCCAGTCTAGAAAGTGATAGAGTTCTTTTAAATCTTTGAAGGACTCTTTAAATTCATTAGTCCAGTTTGGGTTCCCGACCATCTTTTTCGAGTTCCTTTAGGTACTGGCGTTTATAAATATAAGCACAGGTGCGAATGAGGAGTGCCCCTGAAACAGAAATCCCCACAAAATGCATCATAAGAGTTTTAAAAGGAAGAACCCCGCCTTCATATAGAGTGTAAAGAATCCACTGAAGGAGAAGGAGGTGAGCGATAAGGATAATCAGCTGGGTAAAGCGCTGACCTAAGTTTTCACGAGTGATAAAATTCTTCATCATGATTTTGTTCCTTGTTTCCAGAGGCAAGCCTCTAGCTTTTCGTAGGACTTAATTTTTTTTAAAAGAAAGGACTTATTCATGCCTGAGAGGAGACATTCCGCAAAGAGTACGGGCCCTTTAGGGAGAGGCATGAGCCCAATCGGACGCACTGGACGGCTTCTTTCGGAAAAACCGCTCCCGCGATAATCAAGAAGCATTAATTCTTTTTCCTGCACCATCGAAGCCAGATTTTTTAAGCGAGTAGAAAAGTTAAAGCAATCGTTTTTGTTGAACTGTGAAAGCCTGAAAACAAAACTTTTTTCCATGGCAGCTTTATGATCAGCTTCGACCTGGGCCAGATGGGCCAGGATTTTTAAACAAGCATAGGTGTCTTCAATCGCCACATGGTGATTGAGATTGAAACCCACAAAATTTCCGAGTGTAGAGAGCTTGTAGTTCTCCGGCCCTCCCTCACGTTTTTTATAAATAGCACGGGCATAACGGCAACTGTCATAAATATCGAGAGGAGGGAATTCGATCTGAAAATCATGGGAGGATTTTATTAAATAACCCAGATCAAAAGAAGAATTATGGGCAATCATGGGGTGGCGGCCAACAAAGTTCCAAAACTCTTTAAGAGGTTTTTTTATGGTTGGGGCACCCTTAAGATCTTCATTCTTAAGGCCATGAAACTGAATGGTCATCTCTGGAATATCGATCAGAGGATTGATTAACTGGTGAAAAGTGGAAATTTCCCCATTTTCAGAAATTTTCACAGCAGCAATCTCGATGATCTTATCCACCAGAGGGGAGAGACCCGTTGTTTCTAAATCCACAGCGACTAAACCTTTAGGG
>JAEYUK010000072.1 GCA_023432655.1 Pseudomonadota bacterium
ACTTTTTTATCTCATCCCGAAGTTTAGCGGCTTCTTCAAATTTAAGACCGGCAGAAGCTTCTTTCATGAGTTGCTTTAATTCTTTAATTTTAGCATCAATTGCCTCAGGAGAAAGCTTTTGCTCGGAAATTTCTTTAACCCGCCCTTTTTTGTCGGTCTTTTTAGCACCTCTTAAGATCTCAATCACTCCTCCGCTGACCCTCTTGTTAACGGTGGTTGGGGTGATACCATGGGACTCGTTATAGGCAATTTGCTTTAAGCGGCGCTCACTCGTTACCTTCATCGCTTCATTAATACTTGGGGTTCTCTTAAAACCATAGAGGATCACCCGCCCCTCTGAGTTTCGGGCGGCCCGGCCGATGGTTTGGATCAGGGATCGGGTCGAGCGAAGAAAGCCCTCTTTATCCGCATCGAGAATTCCTACCAGAGCGACTTCCGGAATATCCAGCCCCTCTCTTAAAAGGTTAATTCCCACTAAAATGTCAAACTCCCCAAGCCGTAGATCCCTAAGAATCTCCATCCGCTCCAGGGTATCAATGTCCGAATGAAGATACCTGATCCTCATCCCTACCCCCTTATAAAAAGAAGTAAGTTCCTCGGCGAGTCTTTTGGTGAGGGTGGTGATAAGAACCCGGTAACCTTGGGCAATCACCTTCTTCGCCTCAATCAGCATGTCATCCACTTGGTTTTTAGCGTCTTTAAATTCGATCACTGGGTCTAAAAGCCCTGTTGGCCGGATGATTTGCTCAGCAAACTCTCCACCTGACTTTTCCAGCTCATAATCGGCCGGGGTCGCTGAGACAAACAGCACCTGATCTAGTTTTGATTCAAACTCGGGGAAATTTAGAGGCCTGTTATCAAGAGCGCAAGGAAGCCTGAATCCATATTCCACCAGATTCATCTTACGTGCCCGGTCCCCCTTATACATCCCTCCCACTTGCGGGATGGAAACGTGGGACTCATCCACGATCAGAAGGAAGTCTTTTTTAAAGTAATCCAGAAGAGTAAAAGGAGGGTCCCCTGGATTGTTTCCTGCCAGGTGGCGCGAATAGTTTTCAATCCCCGGACAAAATCCCATCTCTTCCATCATCTCAAGATCTAAAAGAGTCCGCTGCTGAAGGCGCTGAGCTTCAACCAGTTTTTTTTCGGATTCAAGGTAATTGAGTCTTTCTCTGAGTTCAATTTTAATATTCTCAATCGCGGCCTTCATCTTATCTTTACCCACAACATAGTGACTCTTAGGATAGATATCCACGCGATTTAAAGGTTGAATGACTTTGCCTCGAAGTGGATCAACCAGAAAAATGCCGTCAATAACATCGTCAAAAAACTCGATGCGAACAATTTGCGAGTCTTCATAGGCCGGAAAAACTTCCACCACATCTCCCCTGACTCGAAAGGTACCGCGGTGGAAATCCACATCATTTCGTTGATACTGAATTTCAACGAGCCTTCTTAGTAACTCGTCCCGATCAAGCTTATCTTCCGTAAAGAGCATGATTCTCTGATTGAAATATTCCTCGGGAGCTCCGATACCATAGATACAGCTGACGGAAGCAACAACGATCACATCATCTCTTGAGAAAAGAGAGCGAGTGGTCGAATGTCGTAACTTTTCAATCTCATCATTAATAGCTGAGTCTTTTTCAATGTAGGTATCTGAGCCAGGAACGTAGGCTTCGGGTTGATAGTAGTCATAATAAGAGACGAAATACTCAACAGCATTATCGGGAAAGAACTCCTTAAATTCCGCGAATAACTGGGCCGCCAAGGTTTTATTCGGGGCCAGGACTAAGGTTTTCTTACCTAATTTCTGGATCACATGGGCCATGGCAAAAGTCTTACCAGAACCCGTCACCCCTAAAAGGGTCTGAAATTTTTTCTCATTTTTAAAGCCTTGGGCCAGTTGTTCAATAGCAACTGGTTGATCTCCCATAGGACTAAAATTTGATTTTATTTTGAAAGTAGCTGTCATAATTTTAACTCTTGCCAAATGATCTCTGTTCTAAGAGATTAGTTTAAAGATTTACTCGCAGGACTGAATTTATGGGTACGATGCCTCTCCGCATCATGACATTTTTCCACGCCTTTCACTCATTAGTCTATTCTATTCTCTTCTATTCATATTCAACTAATTTCACTCTCTGGGAGGAAAATGATCAAGCATTTCCTATCACTCGCTAGTTTTAGTTCTAATGATATCCAGTCTCTGATCGATAGGTCCCATTTCTTTTCTCTTCACCACAAACAACCCGACAAAATCCATCACCTCTTAAAACATAAAATTTTCGCCAACCTCTTTTTCGAGCCCAGTACCCGTACTCGCTGCTCGTTTGAAATGGCCGCCAAAAGATTAGGTGCCGAGGTCATTAATTTTGTTCCAGAAAATTCTAGTGCGAAGAAAGGAGAAACTATCTATGACACTCTCAAAACATTTGAAAGCCATGGCATTGACGGCATTGTCCTTAGACACTCTGATGATCATGTCTTTGATGGGCTCCATCATCGGATTGGTGTTCCTCTCATAAATGCCGGTGCCGGTAAATTCGAACATCCTTCTCAAGGACTCTTAGATCTTCTGACTCTCCACCAGGAATTTGGAGGTCTTAAAGGTTTAAAGATCGCCATCTGTGGAGACATTAAACATTCACGAGTGGCAGGCTCCATGCTGGTTGCCGCTGAAAAATTTGGTATGGAAGTTTATCTCTCTGGTCCAGAGAGTCTTCTCCCTAATGAGACAACTCCGTTCGCTCGCAAAGTTAACTTTGACGACATCCTTCCTGAAGTGGATGCCGTCATGATGTTAAGAATCCAACTTGAAAGACACCAAGCTCTTGAGCTTAATGCCGAGACTTATCATACTCAATATGGACTAACCTCTTCGCGGGTTAAGGCCATGAAGAAAACTGCCATCATCATGCACCCAGGACCTTTTAACCGAGGGCTGGAAATTGCGGATGAAATTGTCGAGCATAGTCAGTCACGAATCTTTAAACAAATGTCCAATGGCGTATTTAGTAGAATGGCGGTCTTAGAATGGGCCGCAGGCGGAGAGCTTAAATGAAAAAAATAAAACTGGTTCTGGAAAATGGTGACTCCTACCTTGGTGAATCAATAGGCCATGAGATCGACGGTCTCCACTCCCTTGGTGAACTGGTTTTCAATACCAGTATGACGGGTTACCAGGAAATTCTCTCTGACCCATCCTACTGTGATCAGATGGTGGTCATGACTTATCCCTTAATCGGAAACTACGGCGTCAATAAAGATGACTTTGAATCTCTTTCACCGGCCCTTAAAGGCATGATCGTAAGAGAGTGCCCGATGGAGGGCTCTAATTGGAGGAATGAATACTCCCTAAGAGATCTTCTTAAAAAATTTAAAATTCCGGGGATCGCTGGACTTGATACCCGAGAACTCACTAAGAAAATTCGTGATAACGGGGTGATGAAAGCGGTTTTAGTTCCAGAGGATTACACCAAAGATAAAATTCAAGAACTTTTAAAACAAGAATTAGGAAACGATCAAATCTCCCGAGTTTCAACCAAGGCTCCCATTCACTTTCCAGGTTCAGGAAAACGAATTGTCCTGATGGATTTTGGCTATAAGAAAAATATTCTCCGCTCCCTCATGATTAGAAACTGTGATGTGGTGGTTGTTCCTTACAATACTTCGCTGGAAGTCATTCAGAGTTTCAGACCTGATGGAATTCTCCTCTCTAATGGGCCCGGAGATCCGAAGGATATCCCGGAAGTATTGCCGGTGATAAAAGAACTTCAACAAAAGTATCCGCTCTTTGCGATCTGTATGGGCCATCAGCTTTTTGCTCTGGCCAATGGAGCGAATACCGAGAAACTAAAATTCGGTCATCGAGGTGGAAACCATCCGGTAAAAGACCTTGCTTTAAATAAAGTCTTCATGAGTTCTCATAATCACGGCTATGCTG
>JAEYUK010000232.1 GCA_023432655.1 Pseudomonadota bacterium
CATCGCAATTGAAGAATGAGGAGATATCACAAAGAGTTGAAGATCCTCCTAGTTGGGTAGGATAAAGGACATCATAGAAGTGAGTGGTTAGATAAATACTTACACCAATCATTGCTGACGCTACTAAAATAAAAAGAAAATTCACTCCACTCATCCCCTGTAGGGTGAGTCCTTTCTTCTGCTCCATGAGATTCATCCTTTGATATATAAATTCCAATTTCTGTGAGACGTTTTATCTCTTCTATAACTGTGAAATGATTTATTGCAAGAAGTGCAGATGGGGGCGTATTGAATTAAGAGGGATGGGAAATCCTCTCTTAGTTGCCTTTTAGCTTCTTCTTGAAGATTGAAAAAATACTTCTCGCCCTTTTGTTTAAAAAAAGGGCTGTCGGGAAAGTTATCTTTGAAGTCTCGTGAGACTTCAAAGCAGCATTCGTGGATGCTTGGACCGATGAAGACCCGTAAAGGGTTTATGAGCGAAATTTCCGGACGTTTGAGGATACCCTCGGCAAGGCCTCGCCATCCGGCATGAAGAAAGATGACTCCCTTTTCGCCTTCAATCACAATTGGTAAACAATCTGCGGTTTTAATCGCCAGAGGTTGATCAAATTTTTCCCAGGAAACAATGAGTCCATCGGCTTCGCATGGCAAAGTTTCAGTTGATACGATATCAATACCGTGAACCTGTTTGGCCTCTTTAACGACCATCTCTGGCCTTGAAGTCCAGGTCTCAAATCTGCCGTTGTTTAAAATTTCTTGGTAAGCGACATCCATGGCCATTATTGTAGCCTTAAAATCTACTCTGAGAAAGCCTCTAATGCAGACTGAAAAATTTCTGGAGGAGGAGCAGTAAAATGCAACTTCTCTTTGGTAATCGGATGGATGAAGCCAAGTTCTTTGGCGTGAAGCAGTTGATAAGGATAATCAATTAGTCTCTGTCTAATGGAGAGCGGAGCTTTTCTGAGGTGCGATTCGGCATGGCCATAAACTGGATCACATAAGACTGGCGCATGAAACATCTGGGACATATGGACCCGGATTTGATGAGTTCTTCCAGTTTCAAGTTTTAATTCGATATGAGTCGCCGCCGTAAACTTTTTAAGAACTTTATAATGAGTAACTGCATGTTTTCCATTCTTCACATCCGCTGCCATTTTATAGCGATTAGTAGGATGTCTTCCAATGGTCGTTTTAATCGTGCCAGTAAGTTGCGGTGGAGTTCCACCAATGAGAGCTTCATAACGCCGTTCAATGTCATGAACTGAAAAGAGATTAACCAGACCTTCATGTGTGGCCTGGTCTTTTGCCACCACCATGACTCCGGAAGTGCCCATGTCCAAACGATGAACGATACCCGGACGTTTCTCAGCACCTATCCCTCTGAGGTCAGGACAATGATAAAGAATGGCATTGACCAAAGTTCCCGTATAGTGACCCGGGGCCGGATGAACGACCAGACCGGCCGGTTTGTTCACAATGATCAAATGTTTGTCTTCAAAAAGAATATCGAGCGGAATGTTCTCCGCAACGAGATCAGATGGAATAGGAGGCGGAACTTCAATTTCGATTACAGTTCCAGCGGGTGGCATTTTATTCAGAGTAAGTTTTATATCACTTGTGATCTCTTCATCCTCAAATAAACGTTTAATTGTCGAGCGTGAAAATTGAGGTAGGGCATCAGTAAGATAAACATCAAGACGTTTGAAGGCTTCACGATCTTCATTTGTTACCTGAACAGTAAAATTTCGAATTTCGTCACTTTCAATCGAGTCGGTCATTATTTTTGATTTTTAATTTTTTTAAATCGAAACATATAGCTATTGGCCACCTGATCAGGGTTGAGTTTTAAAACTTTTGCGATCTGGTAAACGTAACCGCGAATGTAAACATCGGCCGGTAGTTTATCGGTGACTTCACTTTCAATTGAATTAATCTGAGACTTTGATATCCGGGTCATATCGGCCATTCTTTCGACTGAAACATTCTTATACTCTCTGATCTCTTTCAAAAATGGACCTGAAAATTCAACGCATTCAAGAATTTTTCTTTCCATGTCAGCATTCTCTGAAAACTCCAGGCCAAACTTTTTCTGTGCTGTAATCTTTGAAACTTTGGATTCCATGGCATTAGAACCAAAGTTTTCATATTGGAGTTCGTCAGTCTGAGTTGAAGAAGGTGCTCCAGTTGGATTGGTATTGAATCCACGGATGCGATCATACTCGCGTCTTTTCTCAGGGAAACCAAGTACTGAATAAGCTTCTTCAATTTGTCCAAGGATGGAATCACATTCATCTTTTGTCATTAAAGAATAGAGGGCCACACTGTCGTTAGAGTAAGCGTTTCTGGCCCTGATATAAGCGTTCTCAATTTGTTGAGGAGTGGAAGAGGTGTTAATCTCGAGGACTTCGTAATAATTCTTTTTTTCAACTTCCATAGGCTTCCTCTAAGATTCAATAAGTCGGTTTACAATGCGGTCAAAATTATTGACCAGTCTGGAGTTAGGATATTCAATCAGGAGTGGTTTACGTTTACGAACACTTTGCCAGACTGATTGGTCATAATCAAGATAACCAGGGAAAGTCATCTCGATTCCAAAATATTTTCGACAAATACTTTGTATGGAGTAACCGATATCAATATCGGCCTGGGAACGAACTTGATTAATAATGAGGTTTGGTCTGAAGTGGGCCATTTCATTTTTAATCTTAAGGCCAATTTCTGGATTGAACTCAGTGATTTTCTTAACTAAATCTGCAGGCGAGGTGGTGGCACCTGGACCAAGTTTCGCATTCATCATCTCGTCGATGTAATGCTCAATCTCTGAAACCCCTTCAATCATTTTCAAACGGCGGTAAAAAACAGATTTAATGAAGCGGTAAGTATTCTCAATTGAGGTAGGTTCAGGAAGAACGACCAAAATTCCTTTATCTGCTGTGATAAAGAAATCGATGGTATTAAAAGCTGTACCGGCCCCGAGATCAAACAAGATATAATCAGCATCGAGCTCGTGAAGCTTCATGATGATTTGGTTTTTGTGCATGTGCTTTAAGTTCGCCATGCCCAGTTCATCTTGCGCGCCACTTATAATTTTTAAATTGGGAATTGGAGTTTCAACCAGAAGGTCCTGAAAATTAGTGACTCTTTTTGAAACAAAATCAGATAGGGTCACCTGTGGAATAGGAAGTCCTAAACAGGTATGAAGGTTGGCACCGCCAAGATCTAGATCCACGGCCACAACTTTATTACCCATAAGCGCTAAGCAGATGGCCACATTGGCCGAGACCAAACTCTTTCCAACGCCGCCCTTACCACCACCGATGGCCCATATTTTTTTTGTATTTTGATTAAGCTGTGTGTGCTCGTTATTCATAAGATCAAATTATATGAATCAAGAATAGGGTTTGGAAAGGTAAAATCATTAATGATTTCTTAGAGATATCCTCTTTTTAGAGGCATTCTTAACGCTATTCTTGCCGAGCTAAGTTGAATCCATTAAATTGGATGCTTATTTGGATTTCACTAGGAGTAAAAATGGCCGCAGCTCAGGGGCAAAAATACGACTCATCATTTGAAGCCGTACTTCATAAACGTTCAGATCTTCATATACTTAGAAAGCTTTGGCATATTTCTACTGGCTCTTTAGGGCTCTTTTTATTTATCAACTCCGAGAAATCACAGACCTTCTGGGCCATTGTTATCCTCGCAATCGCTCTAGCAGGCTTTTCCGCAGACTTTATTCGAAACAGAATTCCTTCATTTAATTCCTTTGTGATTAAACTTATGGGTCCATTGATGCGCCGCTCAGAGAGGGAAGGGGTTAGTGGACTACCGTACTACGC
>JAEYUK010000260.1 GCA_023432655.1 Pseudomonadota bacterium
GGTTGGGTTAGGGCATGTGCTTAAAGAGGCCCGCCCGGATATTGTTATTTCTGGCATCAACCGGGGTGCTAATCTGGGGCAGGATCTCTATTATTCCGGGACGATTGCTGCCGCTCGGGAGGCGGCCTTCCATCATGTGCCTTCTATCGCTGTGAGCTTAGTTTTTGAATCAATGACCGATGAGCCTCATTATGGAGTGGCCGCCACCATCATTAAATGGTGTTTAGATATGGGGCTTCATAAGGCCATTCAACCTATGACGCTCATAAATATAAATGTTCCCAATCTACCGCTTAATCAAATTAAGGGTCTTCGGTTGGCAGAAATCGGATTTCGTCGTTATTCCGAGGAAATTCATGCTAGAATAGATGCTAGAGGTCGCGAATATTTTTGGATAGCTGGAGTCTACGAAGGCCATACTAAAAATCCTGAATCGGATTGCGAAGCTGTAAGTAACGGCATGGTCTCCATTACACCCCACGTTTTGATCGATGGAGTGAAAAGAGATACTAGTGAACTGGCCCAAGTGATAGAGAGACTTAATGCGAAATATTTTATTTAAACTACTTTTTCTGCTTATCTTCACTTCATGCTCAAGCATGAAGAGCGGACAGTACGTTTATGTAGAAACACCTTCGGAAATGAAGAAGGTCACAAAGAATTACGGTGTTACCCTAGATGAGTTAAAACTCGCCAATCCGGATAAGAATTTCCAGGGGCGGGAGTGGATCTTCATTCCTTCCAAGGTGGGTATAGCTTATTTTCTTAATGATACTTATGTCGTTGAGGACTATCGGGGCCTAGGTACCGGACGTTTCCTATGGCCTGTGCCAAACTTTTATCGTGTTTCTTCACACTTTGGCCCTCGAGGGCGAAGACATCATGATGGAATCGATATTCCAGCTCCGCAAGGAACTCCAATAATTGCCTCTGATACGGGAGTGGTGATCTATTCAGATAATGGTATTCGTGGTTATGGGAACATGATTGTGATTGCACATGGAGATGATATTTTCACGGTGTATGCTCACAATAAGAAGAATAAGGTTTCCAAAGGAGACCGAGTCGATAGAGGTCAACTTATTGGTCTCGTGGGAAATACCGGACGTTCAACTGGTCCTCATGTTCACTATGAAATTCGTGTGAGAAACAAGGTTCGTAATCCTGCTCAGTTTCTTTCCAAGCAGGATTAGTCATTATTTTTTAGCTTCAAATTTATCGAGTAACTTTAGGTACATAATGGCAGTATTTCTCGCATCTTCTAGGGCCGTGTGGGCCACATCACCCATGCCAAGATAGTTCATCATGTTGGTGCCTGAATCCATGCCCATAGGTAGTAACCCCAGATCGATTAAGGCGTAACCAATTCCTGAAAGATCCAGATTTCTGTGATGGAAATATTTCCGCATAAATTCCCAACCTAGATCGCGATTGAGAAAGGGCAGATCGATGGCCGTCATCGACTTTCCAAATAAGACAATTTTTTGGTTCCCAAAATAGGAACGCACTTCCGGGCTCTCGAGATATTTACGTAAAAATTCTTTGAACTCTGAAAGCATAAGACCTTCTGAGTGGGCCTTGCGGATAATTTTTTCGTTATGCTCTCGGACCCAGGGATCAAGACTGTCTTTTAAATCTTCAAAGGACGGGCAGTGAATATACATGGTGCGGGCCAGAGGTTCCTCAAGACGCTTCAACTGAGTATCAAAAGGGATCATAGCAAATTCTATGATTTGGCAGTTTTCGGCGAGTCCTGTGGCCTCAATATCAATGCTTAGGTATTTCATATGTTCTCCTGATCCTTATTCTAAGGACACTTAGGAGAAAAGAAAAGGTCCCCGAAGGGACCTTTGAATATTATTGAATAGTCGATGTGATCGGGCAGTGATCAGAAACGCCTTCGTAGCTGACACCCAAGTCGTGCTCGGAAACTTGCTGACAACGAACTTTTTGACAGTGACCGCCCACTTTGAGTTCTGGTTTATTGACTTTAATTAGACCTGGAGAAACGATGAGGTGATCCAGGATAGACGGTGTTTCGATCCCGTCATCCGTGCCGCCCCACCAGTAAGCCGTACAGGCAACTCTTTGAGTGAGGTTTACCATTCCTAGATTACTCACAACCTTGCCAAGGTTTTGATAGTCACTTCCGCGAGTGATAAATTCAGTCGTATTGAAGTCTCCGGCAATAAAGTAGTCTTGAACATTAGTGGCGTATTTTAAATCTTTGATTTTTTGAATGATGAGAGAGTACTGCTGATTTCTCTTATAAACAGAGTTCGCCTGAGAACCAGATTTCAAGTGAACAGCAACACCGAAAAACTTTTGCTTATTTTCTTTAATTTGAAACTGGGCAATCGCCATTGGGCGAGAACCGTCATTACATGTCTCATGGCCACCAGGATTGGATATAGAAACATCCTCAGTGAAGTCGATGAGGTTGATAGTCTTAGTGTTATAAAGGAAGCCTAACTTCTGGCCATGGGCCCCACCACACTCTGAAAGTGCAGCTTTGTAGCCTGGAAGGTTTCGGGCCACAAAACGGTGGAATTCGTCAGTATTGTTAATTTCCTGGATGCTCAATACATCTGCATTAAGATTTTCAAGGATTGAAGTAAGGGCCGACTTATCAGTCTTTACACGAGAGCGGCTATCGTAATCAAAATTACGGATGTTATAGGTACCAATAGTGATCGCTTCTACATTTAAAGAGGTGATTACAGTGAAAAGCGCGAGTAAAAATTTCATCAGAGTCCTTTCCATAAG
>JAEYUK010000009.1 GCA_023432655.1 Pseudomonadota bacterium
GTTTCAAATACTCTCGTCCGGGAATCGCCGGTACTGTTGCTATCAAGCAAGTGGGCGGAAACGGACGTGACCTTGGAAGTTACGCTTTCAGAGGTTCGGAGTTTTATAAAGTTTTGCCTGAAGGGGATTATCTTTTTTCTGTTAAAGAAAATGGAAACTCATCCGTTAAAACGTTAAAAGTGAAAGTCGAAAAAAATAGCATCCGTTCCAATGGGAATTACGTGGGTCTTATCTAAGTCCTAACTTTTTAATATATTCAAATTCTTCACGGGTAACGGGCAAGATGGAAAGCCTGTTACCTGGTTTAAGAAGTCTCATCTCTTCAAGTTTCTTATGTTGTCTGATTTCTTCTAAGGCCACATGAGAGTCAAGATCCTGTTCAAACGCCACATCAACTAAATACCAGCGAGGATTCTCTAAAGTGGCCTTCGGATCAAAATACTCGGATTCTGGGTCAAACTGGGTGGAATCCGGATAAGCTTGAGAGGCAACTTTAGCGATTCCTGCTACACCTGGAATAGGGCAACTCGAGTGGTAGAAGAGAATTAAGTCGCCTGGACTCATCTCATCGCGCATAAAATTTCGGGCCTGATAGTTTCGAACACCGTTCCAGGGTTCGGTTTTCTTTGGACGTTTTTTTAGATCCGCGAAAGAGAAGACATCAGGTTCTGATTTCATAAGCCAGTATTTCATAAGGTTATATTGGACAAGTTTTGACGGTTAATCAAGTTCCGTTTTCTTTTGTCGAAGAGAGGCTTAAGGAGAATCCTATGAAATCACTTTCCATGACTCTTTTCTCGCTTTTCTTTGTAAGCTGCGCTCATGATGGCCATGTAAATAAAACAGTTCAGTTTCCTTTTGCGTCTGATTTACTCCAGAAAGTGCAAATGATGGGATCCCGAATGCCGGCATCTATGTCGGTGGAGGATGTCGAAGAAATGTCTCCGAGAAGAGTCTATTTTAGTACTCTCTATCATCAGTATTTGACTCTAGGAAAACATCTGGGCAAAAAATCGGAAATGAGATTTTGTCCTCAATTTCACCATGATAAAGTTCAAACCGATGCCAGCATGATTCCTAAGGTGTCCTTTTATCCGGCCAACCATGTGGACAGTGAAGGGAAGGATTATTTTCCGGAGCTCGCCTTCAATAGAACTTTTTCATTGAAAGATTATCACCAGGTCATCGAAGGAGAGTTAGCGACTCTTTGTGAAGAAGGTGTGAGTGATAATTATTATAAATTTGATAACCTGGTCACTCATTATGCTCACAAAGCTTCTTTTCACCAGGACCCTAAAGCTATGGCGGCCGTCCTTTAAATTCCCGTTTTTGCCAATTTTTACCTGGTAAAAATGCTTGAAACTCAAGGCATAGGACTAACCAGTCCCGAGGAGAAACGTTTTATTAAATTAACTCGGACTCATTGGTTTGAAAACTATGTAGCCGAGGCCGGAAAAATGAGAAATAATTTTATTAAGAATAAAATGGTGAGTCGATAAAATGAAATACCCGTTCCTGGCATTAATGGTTTTAGGAAGTGTCGCCTGCGGTAAGTACGACTCTGACATCAAGTCAAATACTGTTGGAGAGTCACGTTCTGCAAATGCTCTTGTTGTTTCCAGCACTGATAGAAATAATCTTACTTCAGTTTGTTCGGCACTCGCGGCCAAAGCAGGTGTCTTAGCTTCGGGTGTCGGTAACTCATTTCTTTTTACGACCAAACAGTCTGATTGTGAAGGTTCAACCTTGATTGATGCTGACATTACCGTGAAGCTTCAAGCCGGTGGAAGCGGTTACGTTTTTAAAAACGCTCTCGATGGCATGGATTATATTTTTCCAGAAGTGGAAACTAATACCACCGGTCTCCTGGCTTCAGTCTGCGGTAATACGGCTTCTTTTACTAATCCTATCATAGACATTGGGGATCAGAGTGCTCTCTGGGTAACAACCACAGGGATTCCCAGTAAAGACTGTGTGCCAGCAAGTGGTGAAATCTGTGTGCAAGTGGAAAAAGGCAGCTTAAATACAGATCAAAGCTATACCATTCACACCAAAGATTGGATGAGGGTGCGGGTAAATGCCTCTCAAGCGCGATATGGTTTTTTTTCACATCGTAAAAAAGTCACCAATGCTTTTTGTTCTCCTTTCAAAGCTCAGATCTCTGAAGCCTTTCTAAAATAAAAAAGTTGTCAGCACGATCCCTCTAAGAAACAATTATTATACCATTTCTTGGAGGAGATCATGTTTAAGTCATTACTTTTGGTATCATCCCTGGTTTTTATTGCCTCATGTACAGAAGAAGGAACTCAAACTCCTAAATCGAATCTCGGAAGCATTCGTGAATTCATTCAAGTTCCTGTAAACGGCGATGAGTTCGCAAATCTTTGCGCTAAACTTGAACAAAAAGAAGATCGTCTTCCTTCATTATCCACGGCCCAGGCCGAGTATAATTTCTCTTATGCTCAAAAAAATTGCAGTGAAGCCCAATTAGGTGCTGCTTCAGAAATTTCGGTAACAATTGATCAGTTAGGCGGAAATTATTTTTTTAGACCTGTTGGGAATGCGACTTTCGGTTTTAAAGAAATTGAAACTTCATCAGAAGGAATCATGAAAGAGATTTGCGCTAATGTTCGGGCATTAACTAACCCTCTTATGACTGGTTCCAATTCTGCCATCTGGTTTCGCAAAGTGAATGAGGAGAACTGTCGATCAGATAAGAACAATATCTGTGTAAAATTCGAGAAGGGGACGATTGATGGTTATAATCGTTATTCCATCCATACTGAAGAACTTATCCAGTTCGGTCTAACCGGTAACAATACGGGGTTCTTTGTTAAGCGCTTTATGAACACATTAGGAAACTGCAACAAAGGCAGTAGCATTCAACGTCAGGCGGTCATGCTGTAATTTAAGCGCATCCTTGATGAAGTCTTACCACCACTGTTTTCTTAGTATCTTCATTCCAGATGGTTTTACAAAACTCGACTCCGAATTCTTTCGGAGCGAGTTTCTTTTCGTCCTTGGGGCAAGTCACTTCTGAACGATGTTCAGACCAGCGGCTTAAGTTAGAGAGATCTAAATTCTCAATCTTCCAGTCTCCCTCTTTACTTATTTTAAGCGTGTAAAAAAGCCCATCCTCTTCTTTCAGGACATAGAGGTGATTATCTTTCATAAAAAGTGGTTGATCGTCGATGGGAAGAAGATAAGTCACAGGGCCTGCATCCAGATAAGCTGTGACAGGTTGAGGAGTGAAGAGCTCACTAATAGGCACCTCTATTTGAGTCTGGTCTCGCCACACAATCGCAGCATTTGGTTTAAGGGACTTCACAAAGGCCATGCCTTTTAAAGTTTTTTGGCCCGGCGGTTTGGGGTTATGGTCTTTACAGTGAGAATTAAACAGGAGTGGTTTAAAGCCTTGCTGGGACTTCTCGGTTGTATAAAATTCAACGGGAATTCCGTATTTCGATCGGAAAAGTTCCAGGAACTGATTCTTTTTGGCCGGGGTGATCTCATCGTTTTGGACTCTCTTAACTAGTTCTTTCCAACGGTTAAGTTGAAGCCCCATAACTTGATCGCATTCCGAATTTTCTAAGCACCCTTTATATTGATGATCAAAATCTTCGATGCTTTTAGGGTTTGGCAGAACCTCTATTTGAGGAGTGGACTGGGCCCAGGCGGAAAGGGATATAAAAAATACTATATAAGAGATACGCATAGCGATTCCTGTCGTTTGCAAAGCTTCTTTTTTATTATAAGCTCTTTCGAATTGAAAATTTAGGAGGATTCATGAAAAAGTTAAAAAAGTCGCGCCCAGCGAAGAAAGCTTCAAAAAACAGACAGAGCGCTGTGAAGCTAAAGCGCCTTGCTCGTAAGAAAAAACTTACTAAAAACCATAGCAAGTAATCTTCTTTTAAAGAAGTTCATCATAAGGCCTCCACTCATGTGGGGGCCTTTTTTTTTGTGCATTTAGTAAAGTGACTGGAATCTTAAATTGTGTCAAATTCATGACAATAAATAATACTAGATATAGTAATTTATGTTTGACGGGTTGTTGAATTGACAGGTTTAATAGATTTATTAACAGCTTAAATGATTTATAGCTTTAATTTCCTGCACACACACAAAAGCCTCCGAATGGAGGCTTTTTTTATTTCTTATTTTTGCAAACTGTTCCGAATTTCTTTCTTCATCTGCACCCGTTTCTTAGCATTTTCAAAGCGTCTTATTTCATCAGGTGTTTCAGGCGTAAGCCCTGGAACCGGGTGGGGTCTACCTAAATCATCTAAGGCCACAAAGGTGAGGTAGGCCTTAGTGGTGGTTCTTACTTCTCCGGTATAAGGATTTTCCGAAGTCACCTTTACTCCCACAATCATAGAAGATTTTCCTACATAATTTAGTGAGGCCTGGATCAGGACATGGTAGCCCATTTTAATAGGTGCGATAAAATCAATATCGTCAATATGGGCCGTGACCACGGGTTTACCGCAGTGGCGAGCGGCAACCATGGCGGCCGCGATATCAATCCAGCTCATAACCGTTCCACCAAAAATTGTTCCGTGAGTGTTGGTGTGACTTGGCATCACCAGCTCTCGCATTTCAATAGCGGTTTCGGAAGGGGTCTTATTTGGGAGTTTCATAGAGTTCCTTATTCATTGTCATCAGAGCAGTACAAGTGATGATTCCAGCGGAAGCCTTCAATGAAGGCATTGTAGCCCACGGCAATCGTTTTTCCAGCATTGGAGTTTTGAGCATTGTCCCGGGTTGAATCGACGATATTATAGATCTTATCGGTTTGATCTGTCTCCGATCCTAATGGTTCAATGACAAAATTTCCGAAAGCACCGCCCTGACGTACTTTCTTGGATTCACAGAAATTATTACCGAGTTCTCTGATTTTATCATTTACTGAAGCGGTTAAAATAGGTTCACCGGTTTCCGCATCAAAATCAGTTTCAAGTAAACCGCCCCCTGGTTTATCAGCGCCGACGCCTTCGTTTGAAACGAAGCGGTTAAAATAAACCATGAGGTTTGTTCCTCGTGGAAGGGCACAAGTTTTAATATTAGTTTGCTCTTCTGTTGACGCATATCCAGAGCAACATAAACTCGCCTTAGTTACAGTTGTTCCTAATGGGCTACAACATTTAAAGTCATTGGCAGAAAAGACTGGCTCAGTTTGAAGACCATGAGAAGTCGTAAAATAACTTGAAATGGTGCTGTCGCCAGCAGAAGTGCGGGATGTGTAGTTATGACGGAATGAATTTTCTTGGGCCGTAAATGACTTACTTGGATTAAGAGAATCATTCATATAATTAATGCCTGTCTTGAAAATACCCGGCACTAAGCGGTTCGCATTATCATTACAGGTTAAGGCTTCGTGAGTAATCTGCGGAATACCACTTAACTCCAGGCGGCCTAAACGTTTTAAGTAATAAGTGCTGCTTCCTGGCTTAGATCTGTTGAGACGGCCATAACCTGGTGCTGGAGTTTGGAAAGTGATTCCTACGCGTCTTGTGCCGAAGCTTGCAGCGAGGAAAGAGTCTGGCGCCACTCGGAGAGTGCGGGTACTTGGATCAAAGGAGAAGTAGCAGACGTTAAATCCGAAGGCGGGTCCGGTATAACCACCGGTTGGGGAAGTCGTATTGAGATCGGATAAAGGAACGTAAAAACAATTCCGGACGATGGTCGCATTCGCATCTTGCATTTGAATCAGTCGAGTCGAGATATTGTTATCAAAACTTCTTGGAACAAAACTTGGAAGTTTAATGGAGATATTTCTTCTGCCAGTGCTGTTATTGTAGTCAATAAAGACTTCTTTATTTCCGTCAGCACTTCTTGGCATGAAGTAGTTATCCAGGTTAGGAGAAGTGTAACGTGGGGTCACGGTATTAATGGTGATAACACCATAAGGGTCATGCGGAAGGGAAGTTAAAGGATTAATAACTTCAGGCACCGTTTCGATGATTTGGTCTTTGATAGTAAACTGAGCACAAGCTCCGTTAGAGTTATCAGCTGTCTTACAGTAATCTCCATAATCCTGAGAAACCAGAGACTGTACATCGGAGATGCCGTTATAATCTATGGCCATATCGGCGAGATGGCTGATGAGTGGAGTTCTGGAGTTTAAGCAGCGGAAATTGGTTACATCGATATTAAAGCGGTCACGTCTAGTCCAGTCGTTAGAGCCGTCAGCAAATTTTCTGATCCAGCCACCGCCGCAACATGATTCAGAATTGGCCTCAGTGAGAGTTTTCCACTGATTCGGACTCTTAATGTTTGTTCCCAAAGCATTAGATGGATTGGCGGCGAGAAAATTACTGCCTGTTCTTTCCTGATAAGCAGAAAGAATGGGTCTGGTGGCCGTGCCGATGTTTTCCACAGTCGCAAGCCGTGAGTAGCGTTTCGGGTCATTAGGAGCGGTCCCTGGAACCATCGACATTTTAAGACCAATAGTTTTAGCATCGTATTTACCAGCGCTCGAAGATGTTGGTATATCGCTGGTATAGGTTGTGAGATCACTTCCAATCTCACGGCAGCAGCGATTCTGGTTCATATTGTAGTTTTTAAATTCTTCCGTATTTGAAGGGAGAGGTTTTGGTTTTCCCTGACCGCAAACAAGATACTCTGAGTAGTAGCTCTTCTCTGCTTCATTGCCGAAGAAATCTAGGCCATAACTCTCGGCTTGAGCGGCATGCATTTTATTTGGAGAACAATCAAGATCCGTGTGACAGACGGCGCCGGCCCTTCTAAAGCAAGCATCCTGAGCCAGAGTCCGGTCAAGAATGATCTGAGAATTAAGCGGTGCTGCTTCGATTGATTTGAAGGGAGAAAACTTCCGCATTGTATCTGAAATAGGAGTCAGAACAGTATTAGTTTTAATCGCTTCAAGACCGCAGGCATTTTGATTGGAGGCGCGATTAAAGTATCCAGAAGGGAGAGATGCCGTCGAGAACATTTCATAATTTCCGTCAGCGCCAATGACCGGACAAGAAGAGTGGCGGTAACTACTCCAAAGAGTTGAATTACAACTTCCAATCTGATTGATGAAATCAGCTCTGCCTAAAGCATCCGGGGCCGCATGTTGGTTAAAGGGATGGGCCATGGTTGAAATGGTAGAAGCATCCGGAAGGGCCTTACCTGGTTGGCACAGACCGGTGAAGAAACCACTCGAGCTTTCGTTCATAGTCATGTTGTCATTTAGAGCAGAGCGAATCGTGGTGGTTAGTGAAGAGCCACCAGTAATCGCCGGAACATAGTGGAGTGGTCTTCCCAGAATGTTCGCATCTTTACCAAAAGTATGATTTCGATTGACCGGAATTTCTTCTAACTTCGCCGCATATCGGGCAATTTTTGAATTAAAGAGACCCGATTGATTGAGGTTCGCGCAGTGAAAATTAGGGGCACAGGTTAAAAGTTTTCTTTTATTTAAATCTGTTGCCGGGAAATTTCCGGTATTAGCGTTACAAAGGGCCCCGGCGCCTCGATAGACACAGCGTTTGGAGCTACTGGATGGAAAACTTTTCTGGGCCAGGATCTGGTCAATAGTGGCCTCAACTGATGTGTTAGGCACTTCATTTCCATTGCCGTCAAATTCAGGCCATGATGTTTTAAGACCTTTAACATCGGCACAAGCATATTCCCAACCAAGTTGCGTGACACAATCAGTATCAGTTTCACACATATGGTATTTCTGGCAATTACCAGCTTCGTTTTGATAAGGGTGATACTGATGATATTGAGGATCGTAATCGACTTGAGCGGCCTGAGTGATGCCATCATAGGCGCTTACTTTAACCACATGAAGACCTGGGCTTGCGACATCCGCAAACGGCGCATTGATAGCTAGGAAAAGTTTTTTGGATGTTGATTTGACGATTCGGCCTTTACCAATGGCAAACCATGAAACTCCATCAAAAGAACCAATGAGGGCCCCTTTATTAAATCCAAACCAGTCCCGCTGGTATCCATTACTAAAAAGAGCACTCTGAGTTTCCAGGCGCTGAAGGCGCTGCTTTTGCGCTGGTGCTGCCGCCCTGTGGGAGAATGGAATCATCGTTGGTGGAAGCCAGCAGGCCCTGCCGAAAATAGTGTCTTCGTAATTTCCGCCAGTGGAGTTTGTCCCAAGCTGATCTCTTTCGGTAGAGTGGCCGATCGCCTGAAGACCCGTTCCTGTGCTGCTTGAAGGAAAAGCAGAAAAACTATTGAGCCAGGAATCCTTGGCGCACGTTGGGCAAGGAGTATAGTAACCAGAGGTGGTTGAGATAAAGTAAACCTGATCGAGTTCCACATTAACTGTTTTGGCCGGCAAGGCCTTATCAAGCGAAACACTCATCTGACCCAAAATAGCGTTCATGCTGAAGTCTTGTTGTACCGGAAGGACTTTACCTTCATCCATATAACTGAAGGCACTTCCTTCTTGCTCAGCCCCGGAGGAGAGTTCTCTTTCCAGTCCATTAATGTCAAAGAAGCGGTGAGGAGCGGCCCGTCCGTTAACTGAAACCGTTTGGTTCGTCGGAATTGTGACTGGCCCTCCCGGAGGAGTGTAACAGTCAATACTCAAAGGATTTCCTGCATTATCTTTCACGGTGGCCACATACTCGTAGGCCGGACAGCTATTGATCATGTCTTGAAGATCAGTCTTAGCACATCCACAAGTGGTGTAGAGACGTTTCATGACATTATGAAAGTACATTTCTTTTCCAGCATCAGAAGTTAAAGTTAAACAGTCTGTAGCAGGAGTATAAGGAGTGGCCCTCCCTAGTAATTCATTGTGAAAAGGATTGGTAGTGGCCTGGGCCTTGATGTGGTTAATACACTGAAAGTCTTTTTTAAGAAGAGTAAAGGCTTCAGCGTCTGATCCGCTACCTCCACCTGAGCCTCCAGTCGTTGTTCCTCCTCCAGCTCCGCTCTGAGAGCCGCCAGTTGTTGGAACAGTGGAGCCACAAATATAATAAAGCTGAGGATAGTTTAAGTAGGCCAGCGGATTTTGAATCCTTTCTTGTTCAACTGTCGCAAGTAAAGTCTGGTATTGAGTATAAGCGGCAGGCTTAATGGAGCCGTCTCTTACACATTGATTATTAAGACAGCAGTCATAGCCGCGAGAAACACAATCTGAGTTGGAACAGGAAATGGGATTGTTGACGTTCGAATAATTGGGATCAATTTGCATCGTCAAAGCATTAGTATTGACCTGACCCAATGGAACTTCATCAAGGTAAGTGACAGTGCTTGTTGTGGTGTAGGTGACTCTTTTAAAAAGACGAACTTTGGTTGAAGTCAGAACACTCGTGCAACTTGGGCAAATTAAAGATGGATCATACTTAAAGGTTGGAGGTGAAGTCGTGTCAGGAACATATTCCCCCGTGGTGTCTTTCACTCTTAATGTGGAACCGCAATAAGCGCTGGAGTTTGTGACATCGTCAAAATCGACGCGAAGATTTCTGACGGTCTTTTTTTGGTTAAAGTCCCAATAGGAAATAGGCACAATGCGGGAGCGCAATTCATAGGGAATTCCACCTAAGGAATAACTACTTACCAGACAATAATTTGCTCCGCTGAAGTTCGCACTCTCTGACAGAAAAGTCTCTAAAGGAGTTCCCACCAGATAAGCATTATTTAAGTTTGAGACGTTGATGGTGATGATGTCGGTGTTACTTCCCAGATAATTCCATCGAACTGGTGTCGCCACCACTTCGCTGTCGCCTCCTCCAGGGGAACCTGAAGTCGTTCCAGAGCTCGCTTGTTTACCGCTACCCACTTCGGCCGTCGGCATACAAGAAACGAGCAAGAATAAAGTTAAGATTAAAAACCGAACATCCATGTGTTTTTATGATCTCCTGCTTTCATTTTCGGAGTTTCACGTCTTTAGCTTTATTGTAGCGCAGGTTAGGAAAAACTTGCCGAATGAAGTTAACTGTCGGTTTTTTAAGTATAGAAGAGCCTGAGGGTCGGGTGATTTGCCAAATTATTTTGGCATTTATTTTCCAAAATAACTGGAAGTGGTGGGATAGGCACTCTTGTAAGGAGTCATGCTGGTTGGTGTTCCTACGGCCGTATAGGGTCTATATCCTGGAGTTGGCATGTAGAGACCATAGGCCCCGTAGTATCGAGCATTAAATAAAATGGTATCCGAAATCCCCATGGGTCTTGCCCCATAGTTGTAGGGACTATAGTTATAAGGGTAGGGGTTACTGTTATAAGTCTGGGCCTGTTGGCGGCCTAGATAGTGACGAAGAACATCCGTCAGAATCCCTGTTCCCCCTTGAATCCAGGCGTCCCGAATCTCCGCGTCTTCATTGCCTCCACTAGGGGCCACAACTGGACCGTCTACATTTTCGTTTCGGTTACTTCGAACCACGATATCGGAAGTCGTATCGTTAAAGAATTCACACAGCCTGGCCTCATGTTTCTTAAACTTTCGATCCTCATCACAGATCACTTCAGCTTCCTTTTCAGCTTCAGGTTTAGGAGAGAAGACCACCGCAATTTTCATGGTATCACTAAACGTCATGACAGCTTCTTTACTGACAAGATTACTGTCATCACACATGTCCATCGGAGAGGCCAGAGACTGACAACGCTGAGAATTCCACTTTGAGAGAGCGAAGTTTCTAAACTTCATATTCTCCACGTTCTCAGCAGCGATCTTATCTTTTAAAAGATTTAACTGAAGGATTTGATCCTGAACTTCAGCATGGTTTTTATTAAACTCAGCGTAGCAGCTTTCTGAAAGAGCATCTGATTTTTTGAGTTCTTCGGTACAAGAGGCTTCTTTACTTTCCAGAGCATCGGCGTAATCAATAGATGATTTAATGGCCGGAAGAAAACGTCCAAGGTTGGCCTTTGCGTCCCCTGTGAGTGCCGCATGCACCCCTTGAATGTGTTGATAACAACTGCGGGCGACTTTATAGAGATTCTTGGCATTCTCACAGTCGGCCTTCTGAGACTCGGTTAAATCTGAGAGTGAAGACCTAAGATCATCATAAACAATAGAAATTTTACTTTGAACTTCATACTGCTGACGAAGCCTCGCATCTCCCATTAAAAGAAGAAATTTATCCGAAGCCACTTTGGCCTTTTTAGTGTCTTTAATGGAGGCGATGTCTTCAACAAAACTAAATCCAGGGTTATTCTCAAAGTCATCGAGCTTAGCTATCGCCTGCAAGTGCCCCTTACTTAGAACATCTTTTGAATCAATTTTACTAAAGGCTTCCGTCATCTCGTTTTGCATGTCGTTGAACGAGTAGGCAGGGGCCTCTGGATCAGAACTTTTTCTTCTAATGGAGAGCATGTTCTGCCATTTAGAAATCTGCGGAATAGAAGGTTCTGTTGTATCAATCAGGTTAAGAATTTCTTTGGACGCTTCTTCATTGGGTTTAAAGACATTTGGATTACAGGCATCCACATCAGTTACAAACTTATTATCGAGATGCCCTTTATCACTGGCCTTACAGATCTCTTTCAGACGATCTTTTAAGTCTTTCGGTGTTAGCCTCTGAGAAGCAGGAAAGGCCTTGAGTTTTTGGATAATAGGGGTTCCGTCATCTGTCATCGTCTGAAGAAGGACCTCTAAAGATTGAGCAGTATTAAGACTTGAGACAAAACTCATGGCCGCAACTCTCTGGGAAGCTCCGCCGGATTTTTCTACTTGCTCTTTACTTTCTTGAACCGTTTTTTTGAGCTTGTTAATTCCGGTGAGGACTGCCTCTTCGAGTTTAAGTCTTTCCAGTTCTGTTTCAATGGTCGCCAGATCCGAGCACATCTTTCCTTCTAAAAAGTCCGGATTAGTGACAGGAATATCCTTAGTTAAGGTCTGGTGAGTGATTTTTCCGCAATCGGTGATAAATTTTTTTTGAAGGTCTTTCTCGTAGGACTCAATAATAGTTCCCAGCTCTCCGCAATTAGGGGGAGAGCCGGCAAAGCTCAGAGGAATAAAGAATAAGAGCATTAATAAGGCCATACC
>JAEYUK010000015.1 GCA_023432655.1 Pseudomonadota bacterium
GTTGAAGGCCATGAATTTCTTCAGTCATATTGGTAGCATTTTTATAATGACTATCCAGTGCCTCTTGACCCTGAAGTGATTCGGAGGCCACAAGGTAAGAAAGGCATTGGTTTTTAAGCGCACGCTCCCCAAAAGCTTTTGGAGTTAGTTCAAATTTAGAGTTTTTTGAAAGACGCATATGTTCTTCTAGGAACCAACCCTGGAAGTGCTCGCCGATTTTCTTTCGCATGTTCTTTAGAACCAGTTCAATGCCGTCAAAATCCGGCATACTCATTTCCTGAGAAAGAGCATTACTGGTTGGAAGATCCAGAAGATAAGACTTAAACGACAAATCAATAGAATGATCTTTTAGAAGATTTTCAAAGGCCTTCTTAAAATCAGAATCAAGTTCTGATTTTAAAGTCTTGTTTTTTTGATAGTAATCAAATTCAGTTCTAAAGACATGCTGATAAATTTTCTGAGTCGCCTCATAGCGGCAGTAAGCATCACTATCTGCACTCATAAGTGTAATGAGATCAGATACGGAATAATCATATTCCACATGAACAGGTGCTGAAAAACCTCTGTTAAGAGATGGAATAACGTCATCAGAAACTTTAAAAGTAAAAGTTTCTTTTAGTTTTTTAATTTCCAGAAGGTGCTCTTCCTGGGTGTTATTTTTTACATTTAAAAGTCCCACCACCAGCGGCATATGGAGGATATTTCCTTCCGGTGCAGGAATGGGAGTTGTTGGATACTTCTGCTCAATATCAAGGATAAAGTTTTCGCCTTCTTTGCGGGAGGTTACTTTTAGGGTTGGAGTTCCAGAGCGTGAGTACCAGTTTTTAAACTGCGATAAATCCTTCCCGCTAGCGAGTTCCATGGCCTCTACAAAGTCTTCCGTCGTTACGGCCTTCCCGTCATTTAATTCAAAATACTTATTCATTCCCTTACGGAAGTTTTCTTTTCCAATTAAGGTGTGAATCATGCGGATAATTTCTGCCCCTTTCTCATAAATGGTTCGGGTGTAGAAATTGTTAATTTCAATATAACTTGAAGGGCGGATCGGGTGTGCCATGGGACCTGCGTCCTCAGCGAACTGACCTTCTTTTAAGAGACGAACGTCTTCCAGACGCTTCACTGCCCGGGAAAGCATATCCGAAGAAAATTCCTGATCTCTAAAAACCGTTAAACCTTCTTTTAAAGTCAGTTGAAACCAGTCCCGGCAAGTCACTCGGTTACCAGTCCAGTTATGAAAGTACTCGTGGCCAATCACTCCCTGAATGTTTTGGAAATCATGGTCAGTGGCACTGTGTTCATTGGCGAGAGTATACGTGGAGTTAAAAATATTAAGTCCCTTATTCTCCATCGCCCCCATGTTGAATGAATCAACCGCCACAATCATGTAGATATCAAGGTCGTATTCAAGACCAAAAGTATCCTCATCCCACTTCATACTTTGCTTTAAAGATTCCATGGCATGGGGAGTTTTATTTAAGTTCCCTTTATCGACGTAAATCTCAAGCGATACATTTTTTCCAGACATGGTCTTAAAGGTATCCCGGGCCACATCAAAGTCACCGGCAACCATTGCGAAAAGGTAACTTGGTTTTCTAAACGGGTCTTCCCACTGGGCCCAGTGCCTGCCATCAGCTAAATCCCCCGATCCAATTTTATTTCCGTTAGACAGAAGGAAAGGATAAAGCTTTTTATCCGCAATCATCTTCGTTTTATACATCGCCATGACATCCGGACGATCGATAAAATAAGTGATTCTTCTGAACCCCTCCGGCTCGCACTGAGTACAAAGCTGAGGTCCAGACTGATAAAAGCCTTCCATTGCTTTATTGTTAGCAGGATCAATTTTATTTTGAATTTCAAGCGTGAAGGAATTTTCCTCAACATCCAGAATCACTAATTTGTCAGAAGTCACAAGAAACTTTTTCTCAGGAAGAGTTTCGCCGTTTAATTTAACGCCTAAAAACTCCAGGCCTTCTCCGTTTAATTCAAGAGTTACTTTCTGATCCTTTAATTCTTCTCGCTTTTGAAGCTTCATAACTGAGCTTACTATTGTGTGAGAAGCGAAGATATCCACCGTGAGGTCAATGGTATCAATCACAAAAGGAGAAGGTTGATAGTCTTTAAGAAAAATAGTTTTAGGCGTTTGCATGGATTTCCTCCAAAGTGACCTCATAGCCAGCGTGAGATCGGACATTCAGAACTCCTGAATCAAAAATAAGGTACTGGCCCTTAATTCCCAGCAGGCGTCCGGTTATTTCAGAGACTTTATCCAGATTAAAGCTACTCACTTTTTCCGGATAACTCTCAACAGGGTAATTAAATTTCATGACTTCTTCATCGAGGACCGTATACTCAAAATCTTTAAGTTCAGAGGCCAACTCTCCTAAGAGTTTATCTCTCCAGGATTTGAGATCAATACTCTCCGGCTCTCCTCTTAGCATCTTTCTCCAATCTGTTTTATCAGAGATATGCTTTTTAAAGAGCACCTCGATCTGTCCTGATAAAAATCTGTTTTTCACTTCCAGGATCGGCAAGGCCTCACTCGCACCTTGATCCATCCAGCGGATTGGGACTTGAGTTTTACGAGTGATACCCACTTTTAAACCAGAAGAGTTGGCGAGATAGATAATGTGTGACTTAAAGCAATTCTCCTCACCCCACTCTGGCTCTCGACAAGTGCCTTTATCATAGTGACAAGTTTCAGGTTTAAGAATGCATAAATCACATGAAGCGAGCTTGATAGTGCAAGGAAAACAATGTCCTTGAGCATAAGATTTTTTTGTCTTCTTGCCGCAATTAACACAGAATATTTGTCCAGAATAGACAAGCTTAACATGCTTTCCCACCAGTTGGGTGAGATCAAAATGCACCCCGCGGAGTTCCAAACAATAACTTACGGGACTTAGAAACTGCGTTTCCATTTTATTAAGAGGACCAAAATATTTCATGGCCGAATTATCTTACAAATAGCTTCATCTGTCTTAGAAAAATGTTCCAGCATTGCATTCATAGTAAATTACACAAATAATATTGGGCAAGAGTTAATGACTCGCATCTCATAACTTTATTTTAAAAGGACGGTATTATGAAAAGGTGGCTTCTCGCCCTGAAAACGATGGTCTTGTCGGTAGCATTACTTGTTGCTGCTAGCTGTGGTAATCAAGAGGGTGTTCCTGAACTAAATGGTGTTAAAGGTCCAATCATTAACGTTGTTAATGGTCAGGTTCTTGTGACATTTAAATTCCTAAACTTAACTGGTGACTTTGGTCTAGGTGGACCAGTTCCAGAGACGAAAAATTCAACTTTTGCTTTCACTCCAAACATTCAAGATGGCGGGATGCTTTTTGTTCTCTCTCTTGATCCACAAGATCTAGAAGCAATTGATATCGGTATTGGTGACGGGAACACTCTTCCAGACGGAAGACCGGTACCAGGGATTCCAGGCGGACGTTTAGAGAATTCTTTACGTATCGATACTCAGCTTAATGATATCTCTTTCTACTATCACGAGTCCCTATTCGGTATCTGGATTCCAGTTGGATTTGAAACTGCAGGTATCTCAGGTTACTGGAACATCAACCAAAACGGTAAGAACATTGGTTTCTTCGGTTTAGTGGGTAACGATCCTAATCGTGACTATAAAGCTGGTGGTATTCTTCTTCTCCGCCGCGAGCACTTGAAGAACAAAGACCTTAAAAATCTTCTCAAGCTTTCTAAACGCTACCCAAATCGCGTATTCTAATTTCAGTTAGTTAAGGGGACTTCCGGTCCCCTTAACTGTAAATTTTTCCCGATCTCCTCTTTAATTCCCCTCATCCTTACTCCCCATTTTATAACTAAAGCATGAGATTTAATTTTCTTAACCTAGGACTAGTCCTGCTTCTGGCCACAACAGCTTTCGGCTGCGGGAAAGAAGCTAAGGTGAAAGACAATATTCCAGATGCGGCCTCCCAACCATCAACCGTTGATGATGGCTATCTTTTAAAAGACCTTAAAGCGGCCCTTTTAAATAATGACACCAAAACCTTTAGCTCACTTCTTGAAAATAATAATGATTTAAATCTCAATCAACTAATTCCTGGAACGGGTGAAACTTTCTTAACCCTTTCCATCATTAACGATTTCCGGGAAATACGAAATTTGCTCCTGGAAAAAGGGGCGCATCCTGAAGCGCCTAATGCTTTAAAACAACCACCCATTATTGTAGCGGTAAAACATAATCGACTTAATTCAGTTAAAGTCCTTATCGGGTTTGATGTTGATCTTGATAAGATTGACTACCAGACAAAAGATAGTGCCCTCTTAATGGCGATTAGAAGAGGCCAGCAAGAAATGGCGAAACTTCTCATCAGTAGCGGTGCTAATCTGGAAGTTCTGGATAAAGACCTTAAAAGCTCCGCGCAACTGGCGGAAGAAAAAAACCTTAAAGAACTAAGTGATCTCATCAGAGGAATTCTTCAGTCTTCCTATGGGGCACCTGATATCAAAAGTTTTAAGGCCCTCATTCAGGAAGCGGATGTGGCGAGTTTAACCACCATCATTTCCCGCTATCCCAGTCTTCCGGTTGATTATGAAGTGATTAACCCATTGATGATTTTACTCGAGATTAAACACAAATTTAGGGCCTATAAAACGGCCGAACTTCTGCTCAAATATCATGTCAATGTGAATGGCCCGATTGAAGCCGAAGAAACGCCTTTAATTAAGGCCATCAAAGACCAGAGAAAACCTTTTGCGAATCTCTTTCTAAAATTTAAGGCCAATCCTCAGATCATTGACAGTGATGGAAAATCCGCACTCATTCATGCCATCGAAATCAACAATGCCGAATTAGTGGAGCTTCTTCTTAATTATTCGGCGGCAGAAAAGTACACCTTCCGAAAAGAAGGTAAAAAAATCACTTACAATGCTTGTAAAGTAGCAAAAGAAATAGGCCAGAAATTATCTGACCCCAAGGATAAAGAGAGCAATTCAAGAATTAAGAAAGGCCTATCATGCGGCTTTTCCTTCTGGCCTTTCTAGACGGAAAACAGGAATTAAAAGCAGTAGTCCCGGAATAGCGATAAGGGTACAAACCACAAAAAAAGCTTCCCACCCCATCATCTTAGACATCCAGCCAGTAGGACTTGCGAGAATCACACGAGGGATCCCCATTAGGGCAGTTAAAAGAGCGTACTGAGTGGCGGTAAACTGTTTATTGGTAAGGGACGCCATATAGGCCGCATAGGCAGCTGTCCCCATGCCACTCGCCAGGTTTTCAAAAGCGATAACCGTGGCAAGAGAAGTGAACGCAATAGGAAGAGAAGGCAAAATCGAGAACCCCAAAGTCGATACGGCCTGAAGAATTCCAAAAATAATCAGAGAAGTTCGAATGTTCATTTTAAGCATCAAAGTGCCACCAATGATTCCTCCTAACATCGTCGCAATCATCCCGAAAGTTTTCGCGACAGTCGCGATATCGGTCTTGCTGTAACCAATATCTAAAATGAAAGGAGTGGTCATATTAGAGGCCATACTGTCTCCCACTTTGTAGAGGAGAATGAACAAGAGCATGATCTGTCTCTTATACAAATA
>JAEYUK010000101.1 GCA_023432655.1 Pseudomonadota bacterium
GAACAATAGGCCTTACAGATCGGAGTCAGAAGGCCAATGATGGCTTCCTGCTTATGATCAGTTTTTGCCTTATTAAAAAGATTCGCAGTATAAAGACATAGCGCCCTCATTCCTCGGGCCATAGCTCTCATTTTAAGAAGGTTACGACGAACATCGGGATGATGAATGATTTCTTTACCAAACTGGGCACGCTCTTTGGTGTATTTTTCGGCCATCATGTAGGCAAGATTCGCTTGGGATTCACCTTGAATTCCGCAGTAGAGACGAGCTTCATTCATCATGATGAACATAGTCGCCATACCTTCAAATTCGTCACCGATCAGCCAGCCTTCGGTCTGCCCTTCGATGCCGAACTGCATTTCACAAGTGGCCGAAGCATGGATTCCCATTTTGTGCTCTATCTTTGAGCACACAACGTTATTACTCTCACCCATTGAACCGTCATCATTGATTTTGAATCTTGGTACTACAAAGAGAGAGATCCCTTTAGTGCCTTCCGCTCCCCCTGGAGTTCTGGCAAGGACCAGGTGAATATTATTTTCGTAAAGATCTGATTCACCGGAAGAGATAAAGATCTTAGTTCCTTGGATAGCAAACTTTCCGTTCCCCAATGGCTTTGCCGTAGTTCTTAACGCTCCAACATCTGAACCCGCACCGGCTTCGGTCAAGCACATTGTTCCCCCCCAAGTACCGGCCATCATCGGAGGAACGATATGAGTTTTCATGAACTCATTACCTTTTAAATTAATTACGTTAAGGGCTGCTCGAGAAAGTCCTGGATACATGGTCCAGGCACAGTTGGCCCCGGTTGCGAGTGACATACAAGCAACATACAAACTCTCCGGAACTGGAGTTCCGCCAATCGCCTCAGGCATACCTAAAGCAAACCAGCCATTTTCATAAAAAGACTTTTGCACTCCATGAAGGACTTCCGGAACAATGACTTTTTTATTAACGTGCTTAACACCTACTTGATCGGAAGGCTCGCGAGTCGGGAAAACTTCATTCTCTACATATTTGTTATATTCAGAAAGAATACCTTTAATGTCGTTATCTTCAAGACCAAATTCTTTCCAATCCTGAACCTTCAGAAGTTCAGTTAAATTAAATTCGACGTCACGGATATCAGCTTTGTAATTTCCCATAGGTACTTCCTTGTCCTGGATAATAAAAATAAGTCCTTCTAGGATACCTCAGAACGGGAATTTTTGTAGGTTTGATGGGAAAAAAATGTGAAGTTGATTAAAACACTTGGGAAAATATAAAAAGGCAGCCGAAGCTGCCTTTTTATTCTTAACGAATACTACTAACAAATTCTAATGTTCGAGTTTCTGAGTTAGTTATTTGAACCGGGTTAAATGAAGAGTGGATTCCGGTATCAATCGTGTAAACCACTCGGTGACCATTGGCCTTCACGTATTCCAGTTGATAGTAAGTACCAAATTGGCTTTGTCCTTGAAGAACATTGGCCAATGTCATGCCGGCACCGCTGAAAGCTTCAACCAATTTTGAGTTCTGAGATTTAGTCGAGCCCGCCACCACGTTTACTACTCTGTCCACGTTTTGTGAGTTTTGTTTTGAAGAGGTGTTAAAGCAATAATTCAGGTCCAATAATTTTTTCCCAAAAAGACTGATGGGCTGAGTCTCACAACCATCTGTCTGGGAATAAGAATGAATTGTTCTGGTTTCAATTTTTTGCCCAAGCCCTGGATAACTTCCCTCTGTCTGCGATTTGTACCAGTTTTGGAAATTGGTTAGGGCCGCCTGGCTGCCAGCAGGAATCTGACCAGTATAAGGATTTGGATTTGGAACGTAACCAGGAGCATTGCCCCCTGAACTTTTATTATCTTTACCGCAACCAATGGCAAAAACGATTAATGAAGCACACACAAGAGTTCTCATAAAAAGAGATGTTTTCATATTTTCCCCCTCAGGAATATTATGACTCTCTACATCCAAGAAATGTGCCAAAAAATCTCACCTCTTTTTAGTTAGTTGAACAAGCGGATTGTGCAAAGGATTTACGGGGCCCCAAGAGATTGTCTAAAAATTAGTCACTCCATAGAAAATTTGCCATGTTTCCTGGAGGCTTCTAGAATAGTCACAAGCTTAACTAAACCTTAGGAAAATGAGAGTCATGAATATCAATAAATACATCGATCATACTGCCCTTAAGCCAGAAACCACTGCCAAACAGATTGAGAAGCTCTGTGCAGAAGCAAGAGACCTAGATTTCTTTTCTGTTTGCGTGAACTCTTATTATGTAAAACAAGCAGTCTCTTTATTGAAAAACTCTCCCGTTAAGGTCTGCACTGTAGTGGGCTTTCCTTTAGGAGCTTCCACCATGGAGACTAAACGTTTTGAGGCCATGAAGGCAATGGCCGAAGGTGCTAAAGAAATAGATATGGTTATCAATCTTTCAGCTATTAAATCTGAAGATTGGCAGTACGCCTTAGATGATATGTCCTCTCTCGCCCAAGTGGTGCACCAACAGAATGGTTTACTTAAAGTTATCTTAGAAACTTGTCTTCTGACTCAAGAAGAAAAAGTTAAGGCCTGTGAATTAGCGGTAAAAGCGAAAGTGGACTTTGTTAAGACATCAACAGGTTTCTCTACTGCCGGTGCTACCATAGAAGATGTGAAACTCATGAGATCAATCGTCGGGAACTTAGGAGTTAAAGCAAGCGGCGGCATTAAAGATATCGATACCGCCAGACTGATGATTGAAGCTGGGGCCACAAGACTTGGAACCAGCTCAGGAGTTGAAATTTTAAAAGGGATTACTTCATCGGCGAGTTATTAATTACTCGCCGACCAGTTTAATCATTCTTAGTTTACCAATTTTTAAAACAAGTTCCTGACCACTTTCCAAATTAAGAGTTTCTGTTGAGTGATTTTCAAAATTTACCTTAACAGCATTCTGTTGAATCAGGCGTCGCCCTTCTGATTTAGATTTAATGAGAGATAATTCCATGAAGAGATCCAGAAGAGCGATGGTTCCAGCTGGACGAGGAACAACTTGAATATCATCCGGAATTTGTTTTTTGGAAAAACGAGCTTCAAATTTTTCACGTTCTTCCCGGCCCGCAGCTTCTCCATGGTAGTAACCAGTAATTTCTGAAGCCAGAGCTTTCTTTGCTTCCATGGGATGAATCGTTCCAAGGGTTAATCCAGTGATCATGGCATCCACCTCTGCGGCCGGTCTACGACACAAAAGCTGATAATACTTTTTCATCAACTCATCCGAGATCGACATTAATTTTCCAAACATATTTGTTGGAGTGTCAGTCAGGCCAATATAATTGTCCATGGACTTGGACATTTTAAGGACGCCATCGGAACCTTCAATAAGTGGCATGCTGAGAACACACTGGGCTTCTTGCTCAAAAGCGTACTGTAATTGTCTTCCCATCATGAGGTTGAAGGTCTGATCAGTTCCACCCAATTCTAAATCCGCTTTAAGATGAACTGAATCGTATCCTTGAAGAATGGGATAGATGAATTCATGAAGGTAAATAGCTTCAGAATTATTGTAGCGCTTGGAAAAATCGTCTCTCTGAAGGATTGCTCCCACTGTTGATTTACTCATAAGTTTAATGAGATCAAGGCCCGAGAGTTTCCCAAGCCAGTCTTTATTGAAAACCACATGGGTCTTAGACATATCGAGAATCTTACCTACTTGTTCCTGGTAGGTTTTAGCATTCTCGATGACATCTTCCGGCGTAAGAATGGGACGCGTTTTATTTTTTCCCGAAGGATCCCCGATCTGGGCCGTGTAATCACCAATCAAAAAGTAGATCTCATGACCAAAGTCCTGCAAAAGGCGAAGCTTTTGGAGAACAACAGTGTGACCTAAGTGAATATCAGGGCGTGAGGGATCAGCTCCAAATTTTACGATCAGGGGTTTTTGCTTCTCATATGACTTCGTAAGTTTTTTTAAGAGTTCCTCTTCAGGAATAATCTCAAAAGCTCCTCTCTTAAGTTCTGCTAATTGCTCTGCGGGGGTAACGGTAATACGAGTCATAGGGTCTCCTTAAACCCTGATAGTTTAATCGACCGGCCTAATTTAGTGAATCAAATTAACGGCAAGTCACCGACAATTTTCTTCCGGAGAAGAAGACATAATTCTCAGGAGAAGATTTTCCGATTTTGGCGAGTAGGGTCATCTCACCGATGGAGTTGAATCTGGCCACCAGATCGACTTCATCACTGCCCAGATATCCATCCGCCCTAACCGTTTCATTGAGATAGGTCACTCTAAGATCATTAGCGGAGACACTTTCAACGATAAACCGGCTCCCTGGGGCATCACAAACAACTTTTGCGGCCAGGGCCGGTAGAGAACTAAAAATCAAAGCGCTAAGAAGTAATGTTTTCATTTATATATTCCTTATTTTTTAAAGCCTATTGTAGCTGTTCCGCGACCCCACCCATCCGATTTGAATTTAAGCTCATGGAGGTAGGTGCCTTTAAGTCCATCAATTTTAAAATCAAGAAGAGTTCTGCCTTCAAACGAACTCACATCTTTCATGATGGTTTTTAAAACTTTGCTCTTAAAGCGAACATTGTTTAATCCTGTTGGAAGACCATATTGTGGAAGTCCCTTGAGGAGGAGCTCCGAATCAGTTGCGACCTTTTTCACTCTGATAAAGAAGTGAGGGATCCCCTCAACCTCTTCGATATTTAAAGCGATCATAAACTTGATGGGAAAGCGAATTTGCGATCTTCCCACCAGAATTCTTTGAGAAGGAGATAAAGTATGAATCACATCCATATAGAGAGAAAACAATTCTCCTTTCTCTTCGGCAAGAACAAAAGCTTTCTCAGGTCCTAACACCAGGTCTTTTTCACTCAAAGGCCCATCCCATAATCCTAGCTTAATCGTGGACTCAACCATTTGATTCAGAAAATTCTCACTAACACTTAATGAAAGGTTCGTACTTTTCTCAATCAGGCTTCGGTTCATTTCTCGAAGGGAACGCTGATAATTTCGAATATCAATATTTCTTCTTTCCTTAGATTTTATGGCCTCATTCTTTAAACAG
>JAEYUK010000108.1 GCA_023432655.1 Pseudomonadota bacterium
ACTGAAATGAAAGATTCCATGCAGTGGGATGGACTTTGGGATGTTTACTCAAACCGTGCCATGGGAAATTGTGCAGAAGAGTGCACTAAGAAATATCAAATGGGCCGTGAAGAGCAGGATGCTTACGCTAAAGAATCTTTTATTCGCGCTCAAACTGCCACTAAAGAGGGAGCTTTTAAAGATGAAATCGTTGCAGTCAAAATCCCTGGTAAAAAAGGTGATGTTGAAGTGAACGAAGATGAAGGTCCTTTTAAAGCAAACTTTGAAAAAATGGGAAGCCTTAAACCAGCTTTTGAAAAAGATGGAACAATTACCGCCGCCAATGCATCAACCATTAACGATGGTGCTGCAGCTGTAGTCTTAGGTGGGGACGAATTTGCTAATAAAGCCGAATTTAAAATTCTAGGCTGGGCGTCTCATGCTCAGAACCCAACCTGGTTCACGACGGCCCCAACTGAGGCGATGAATAAGGCCCTTAAAAAAGCTGGACTCACGGCTGATCAGATTGATCTTTTCGAAATCAATGAAGCCTTTGCCGCTGTTACAATGGCCGGTATGAAAGATTTAAATATTCCACATAATAAAGTAAACGTACTCGGTGGTGCAGTTGCCCTCGGTCATCCGATTGGTGCTTCTGGAACGCGAATTGTTGTTACCCTTATGAACGCCATGAAACGTCGTAAGGCGAAGTATGGGTGTGCGGCCATTTGTATTGGCGGCGGTGAAGCCCTTAGCCTTATCATTGAGAAAATTCGCTAATGACAACGGGAGCGGCGGCCGCATCAAAGTCCGGCCTTAAACATTTAAAGGCCGGTGAGGTTCTCTTTAACGATGGTGACACCGCTTCCTCCCTTTTTATTATTCAAAAAGGACAAGTTCGTCTCTATAAGCCGAAAGGTAAGGGATATATAGAACTGGCCGTTCTTCGTGCGGGAGAGGTGATCGGTGAGATGGCCTATTTTGATGAAGACGGCTCAGGTAAGAAGCGCTCTTGCTCGGCCTCCGCTATTACTCCTGTCGAAATTATCGAAATCTCTTTTGCTGCTTTCGGTAAAACGATGGAGTCCTTGAACCCTTGGTTTAAAACGATCATTAATACAGTTGTTACACGTCTTAGAAAGGCCAATGGCCGTATCCGAGAACTTGAAGATAATCAGGCTTCTATTTCCTATAGTGGCAAACACACTGGTTATGAATTCATGAAGCCTATTGAGGTGATGAGAATACTGGGAACTTTCTTTTTGGTTTTTAAGGCCCATGGCGAAGTTCAGGGCAATGCCCTAAGTGTGAATCGCAAAGTTCTTAGTCTCTACACACAAGAGATGTACCAAATTATGGAAGTGAAGATTGAAAGCATCGTCACTTTGTTAGTGCAACTCGGTTGGATGGAAATTAAAGAGGACGCAGATAAACTACCAAACGTACTGGTTTTAAAAAATCTCGAAGTCATTCGTCAGATATTTATTTTTTACAACACAGAAAGGCATCTTCCGGAAGAGAAGAAACTTCGAATCGGTGATAAGTGCGAAATGCTGATTTCTAAGATGTTGGAGATGGCCCCTCACAATCCTCTCCAGGACATTCCTAATATTAAAGTTACCGACGACCATGCGCCTAAGTACACTAAGTATTACAATCTCACTCCCGTCCTCGATTTTTATAAGTCACGAAACATTGTTGTTCACGCCAATCACGTGGATGATGCCAAAGGTGTCTTTTTTGGTGAAATCTTTTTAGAAAACGGATCTGTCTTGGTGGAAATAGATTTCGCTAAAATGCAGAAGCTTTATCCAGTCATTCGTTTTATGAATGCCATTAAGAAGTCTAATAATGAAAAGGCCCCTGGTGGGGCCTTGGAATAGTTTTAAATCGGAGCAGGGACATAGTTCACCTGAACACTGTCGCCGGATTTATAGTAGTTGCTAGTGCCATTGAGTTTAATCATAAAGCCAGTTTTCTCAAGGACAGGGAGCTGATCTCCGGCATTTGGATATGGCATTTTTATGTTAATCGGCATTGTAAGGTGCTCTTCATAACTCCAACCATTGCTGCTACTTTGTGGAACCACACGACCATTAATGGTGACATGAATTCCGGCCATCAGTGGTTTTCTTTGAAGAACAATGTAACCAAAATATTCAGTTCTTGTTTGAGATTCGATTTGAATACAATCAGGATAGGTCACCAGATTTTCAAAGCGAATGAAATGTTTTCCAGCTTTCCATTCACCAACAGAAGGGAGCTCTCTGGTATTCTCACCACTCTGAGCACTCTCATGATAAGACCACTCGCTCGGGGCCATCTGAACCGGTGCTGAATTTTCTCCTACTTTATAAACTTTGATCTCTCCAAAACTATTACGAGTATCGCCATCTTTTGCAAATGAGATCGGCCAGAAACGGTATTTATGCGGAACAATCACTTGAGTAATTGTCTGGTTCACCTCTGAGAAAATACTTCCCAGTGAAGAAGTTGAACAAAGATCAAAGCTGTCACTTAGGTTATGAAGACTTTGCGACATTTTAATATAGGTGTCGGCAGCAGATTTCCCCTTACATGTCCCTTTTGAAGTGACAGATAAGAATCTTAACTGCGGAGACGATAGATCCGTTCTTAATTGACGGTATCTATTGAGAGTTGAGTCAAAGAGGGCAGTGTTACCAGAAACATAATCATCCTTCCCGTTAGAAATCAGAACGACAATTTGGTAAGCACCGGTCCTTAATAATGTACCCTTATGGTGTTCCATGAATTCAATGGTTCGGCCTAACCCTCGCTCCATCGCTTTCCCGTCATAAGTGAAATTAAAAAGTTCTGATGGAGAAAGAACTTTTTTACCGGTATCAGGAAGAGGATCTGTGGAGTTCGTGAGAACTAAGTAATCATCATTAGGAGTGGTGTCGCTTTCTGGATTAATGAGTCTGGTACTTATGAGACGATAATCGAAGTTTTGAGAGACTAGAGCAGAAGTGTTCTTAATGGCCTCTTTAACGGCATCCTGAATATCGAAAATACTTCCTGAGTTATCCACTACGTATAGAATATCTACCTTAGGTTTAATCAAAGTATGGCTCGAGCAGGAATACTGCTTAAAGCCGGTGGGCGCCTGGACGGTATTGCTGGTACTTTGCGGAGTCGTTCCGAATTGTTCTTTTCCACAACTCACGAGAGTCATCAGTAGTGAGAGAGCAAAAGTAGTCGACCATTTTATTTTCATAAGTTCACCTTAAGGAATTTCCTGAGCAGCTGATCGGAGTATTGCCTCCTAAACTTTAATCTTGAGGGGGAAATTCTTGCCCTTATCCATGAAATTCTCCGTGGTTAGGGTAAGATAAGGTTAATAATTATTTCAATGATTTGAGGATACTTATGGCAGATAACTGGTATTACGTTCAAAAAGGCAATCGACATGGACCGGTGGCAGAAGAGGTTATTACCGGGATGATTTCTCGGAATGAACTTAAGGCCGATGATTTTGTCTGGAAGAAGGGTTTTGAAAATTGGATGAAGATCAAGGATACTCCTGAGCTTCAGAAGACTTCAGCTCCCGAAATCGCAATACCTCCTCAGATGACTCCTCCTCGTCAGGAAGTTGTTGATTTAGGCCACCTTAATCCTGATGAAAGGGCCATTTTCATCCGTATTGGAACCGACCGTGGCGGCGCCAATACCGATTACGGGCCATTTAGCTTGAACCAATTGAAAAAACTTTTCAAAGAAAATCGCATCAATGCAAAGACCTTTGTTTTTACCACTGGCATGAAAGAGTGGAAGCTTCTGGCCGATCTGCCAAATTATCAGGAACTGTTTGAAGAACTTCCTCCAGTCATTAAAGAATCAGAAAGAAGAGTTACTGTTCGTAAGCCCTTTATTGCGAGGCTCTTCATTCAAAACAACAAGAATCTCTATGAAGGTATTTGCCGTGATATTTCGATCGGTGGAATGCAAATCTTAATGGATGAGTTTAAAGGATCAGCTGGGGATAAAATTACTATTAATGTTCATCCTGAAAACACTGATTATCACTTTACAGCATCAGGAGTAGTTGTGAGAATTCTCGAAGGGAATTCTGGATTCTCTTTCCGCTTTAGTGGATTATCCGATGAGGCCCGACGCTCAATTGAAAAATACGTTCAAGAAAACTAATTGTGGCAAAGATTGTTCCATACTTCACAGAGGATCATTCACTTCTCTCCGCTGATGGAAAGTCCTCGATCTTTGTGCGCCACTTTTATCGGGGCGAACCAAAAATTCACTTCTTTTTAGTCCATGGTGCCATTGAACATTCCGGTCGCCATATGGATCTTGTTAACTTCTGGCTCAGGCATTATCACGATGTTGCGATCACTGTATTCGATGGTGTGGGACACGGAAAAAGTGGGGGAACCCGGGCCTATGTGGATAGTTTTAATCATTACATCAATGACTTTATAAAAGTCGCCGAGTTTGTTGAGAAGAAAAACCTCGAGCATACTGAGACCATCATATGTGCCCATAGTTTAGGTGGGCTCATCGTCTTAACCTCGCTACTGGATTCTAAATATGAATATCCATACAAGGTTAAAGGTCTCATCTTTTCTAGTCCGTGTATTAAGCCACTGACAGTTCTCGCCCCTTTATCGTTACCGCTCCTGGAGAAACTTGATCGTTTTACTCCTAAACTGCATTTACCCCTTATCTACCGTGGTTCAGATCTCACTTGTGACCAGGAGAGGGCGAATGATTTTGATACAGACTCTTTAATCCCTAAATTCATCACTGCCCGGATGGCCTGTGAAGTCTTGAATACGAGCCAGCGGATAGCCGGTCAGTCTTATTATCTGCGAATCCCTAGTCTATTTTTAATTGCCGGCACGGATAAGTTAGTTGATCCTGAGAGCACTCTTCTTTTTGCTCATGGGATTGATAAACAGTTAACCAAAGTCATAAAATATCCCAATCACCATCATGAATTGTGGAATGAAATAGACCGGGAAGAAATTTTCAAAACGATGAAAATCTGGGTCGATAAGTTACTTAAGGAGTCTCCATGAAGTCCTTTCTTTTATTAAGTCTCTTAGCTCTCATAGGATGTGCGA
>JAEYUK010000170.1 GCA_023432655.1 Pseudomonadota bacterium
AATCTGACCTATCTTCAACCGTGTCCAAGACCTATGGGAAGGGCCCTGTGTTTTGTGGCCCCAGATGGCGAAAGGACATTTGCCATCAGTAAAGGTTGTATGAATGATCTTTCTGTTGAGTACATTCCGGTTGATGTTATCGAAAACTCGGCGGCCCTTTTAATTTCTGCTTATACACTGAGAGATGATAAGTCTCCTATCTATCACTCAACACTTAGAGCTTTAGAAGTTGCTAAAGCTTCAAATGTTCCAGTGGTTCTGTCTTTAGGAACTAGTGGGTTAGTTCAGGAGAAAAAAGATCTTCTTTTGGATATTATTTCTAAGTACGTTTCCGTTATTGCGATGAATGAATCTGAAGCTCTGGCCCTCACCGGTATCTCAGATCCATTATTGTCGGCCGAGAAGGCGTTGGATTTTTGTGATATGGTTTTACTAACAGTTGGCTCCCGTGGTCTCTATATCGGTGCCATCACTGATCTCGAACAAGCGCGTCCAACTAAAGAAGCGCTCCATACGAAATCGATCGTTGAGTACAATAAGTTTGAATATTCTCGTGCCCAGAGAAGAAGTGAATGTAAGGAAGTCCTAAAGGTTTACACTCATATTAATCCATTCCGGGGTGGCCCGATGATGATTAAGAACACTAACGGCGCAGGTGATGCCGCTTTAGCAGCAGTTCTCCATGACCTTTCGGCCAATCTCTATCACAAGAACAGAGTTCCAAATTCACCAAAGCATGTGGCGAACTTTTTAACATACTCTTCTATTTCGCAAATCAGTAAGTATGCCAACCGCGTGTCTTTTGAAGTATTGACTCAGAATTCTCCGCGTCTTCTTCGTGGTCTTCCTGAGAGGGAAGATGGTCTAGAAGAAGCCTATTGGGCAAAATAATGGCCCAGGATCAGACGAAGAAAGAGGCCTTGTTTAATGAAGTTAAGGGGTCTCTTTTTGAGTATCTGGTAGCACGGGAAATTGCCTTAAAAGGTGAGGGAGAACTTCTTTTTCATGAAGGGCTCGATAAGAATTACCTGACAGTCCTCTCACAACAAGACCGGATGGTAAGACAGTTTTATCCGGAAATGCTTCCCTTCCTTAGTCAGGTCGCAAAACTTGCGGCCTTTGGAATCATTGATTATTTGAAAGTCATCCCAACTGATCCTAGGGTGGTTGGAAAATTTTCTAACTCTTCGTTAGTGGACGAAATTCATGAAGCTGATCTGATTCTTAAAATTAAAGATGAACGGCTGCCAGTTAGTCTAAAGCTGAATAAAAAGAATGCCTTTGTTAACACCAAGAGTGGAGGAATTAAGAGCTTTTTTTCTCAATACTTCCCTTTCATTCCTTCCCACGTTCAATTGAATTTTAATCAATTCGTAGATATGGAATTTAACCGCATGGCCCTTGAGCTTCATGCACTTCATGACCTGGAGTATTCAGGGAATTTTCAGAATTGGGTTAAAAAAGGATATTCAGAGCTTCCGGGCGAGTTAGATGAAGAGTCGAGAAAGATCTTGAAGGCCTATTATGCCCGCATTGCCTTAGAGATGCACCGGATTTTAGAAGAGGCCCTGGCAAACGGTAGAGAGGAGTTAAAAAAATCTCTCCCCGTACTTATGGGATTTGGAAATTCTCAAATACTCCAAGTTATATGTTTTCACGATTTCCCTCACGGTAATGACCACACAATCGAGATCCATTCCTATAAAGAAGTCTCATCTGTACTTGATAAAACTGAGCTTAAGGCATTTGGGGATATTTCGAGTGTAGAATTCACTCTAGGTAATTGGGTTCTTCAGATCAGAGTAAAACCCATGAATAAGTTTACGACAACTGCGATCAAGATAAATTGTTCTGTAAAACTTAAGTGACCCTAGGCGGCCCAGTGTTTTTTAACCAGTTCACTATCCAGTTTCTGGACATCAAACTGATATTCCTTTCTACCAATTAAAGTGTGGGCACAATCAAGCCAGACAGGAGAGTTGGCGGTAGCGATGAAAACACATTTTTCTTTCGTAATCTGAAGCAAATTCTTTTTAAAACTTTGAAGATGGAAGGCGGAATAGAGATCTTCATTCATATCAATCAATAAATTCCTGGCCGGGTTCATTGCCCCTTTTAAATAGCTGACTAAAAAACGCTCCCAGTTTTCAGCATTCGCAGCTTCAATCGTGGGCCGTTTGATCAGATTCATCAAGGCCGCCCATTCACTGCGGGTTCCTTGTTGGAATTCGCTCCAGTTTTTGAAACCAACTTCCAGTTGTAAGTTCTCCATTAGTGATAAATGAGGATGGAGAGAGTTTTCGGCCTCGATATAAGAGAAAGTGTGATTCTTTCCAGGGGCGGTAGAACGCAAAAACTGCAATAGATCTTTCAAGACTTTGTTGTCCTGTGTATTTTTTTGGAAAAGGTAGAATCCGTAGAGATTTGCATCCATCCTGAACTTTATCGGGCAAATCGGCGTGGAACCTTACAAGAAACTCCCTTATAATACCTCTATGGATAAGAAAAAAGAGCTGGAAGGCCTGTATAATTCCGACAAAAAAGATCAGAAAGAAAAGGTCGTGCTGGGACTTTCCGGCAGTATGGACTCTTTAGTTTCTGCTTATCTGTTGAAAATCCAGAAGTATGAGCTTCTCGCTTATACGGTAGTGACTAGTTCAGATGAGGGTGACCCCGAGGGGGCCCAGCGTTTTTCTTGTCACAAGACTCAAGCTCATTTAGATAAACTCAAAGAGTTTTGCCATAAGTTAGGTATTCCCCACCAGGTGATTAAAGCCTCTGAAGAATTTAAAGAGTATGTTGTCGGCACATGGGCATCGGAAAGGGTTAGCGGTCAGTATGCTAATCCTTGTCTTAATTGTCATGAACTTAGAATGAAACTACTTCATAAAAAAATGATTGAAGTTGGTGCTCGCTATATGGCCACGGGCCATTTTGCAAAAGTATTTCATCATGAAGCCCATGACTCCGTATTTTTACATACATCAAATGATGAAGAGCTAGACCAATCTCTTCTTTTAGGGCGACTCCCTAGAGAAATATTAAATTCTTTGATTCTGCCTTTATCAGATCTTGGCCAGAAAGAAGTTTTGAAACTTGCAGAAAATTTCGGGATCACGCCTTCACAAAAAGAAGTTAAGTTCGGAAAGTGTTTAAGCTTAAATGAGTCTGATTTCATTTCAAAATTAGTTCCTGGGCGTTTTTTAAATGAAGGAATTTTCAGAGGTGAAGAATCTGAAACGGAGTTTGGAAATCATCAGGGCGTTCAACACTATACCTACGGGCAGTTGGTGGAAGTTCGCGACCAGGGTAGATTAAGCAAAATGAAAATTGGTAAATTTAATTTTCATACCAAAGAAATAAAATTATTTAACGACGATTTTTTTAAACGTAAAGATCTTCTCTTGATTGACTGCCAGTTTTCGGAAGATGTTTCATGGATTGAACCTTTAAAAGGCTTCCTTAAAAAAGAAACTCAACAAGAGACAGAGTGCAGAATCCAGAGGAAAAATTTAAATGCGGTCGCTATAGAGCTTAGTGATAAAGTTCATTTTTCGGAAGGAGAAGTCGTTTCTATCGTCCGTAAAAAAGGGAAAAATGCCAAAGTTTTTCTCACCGGCAAAGTACAATTTTTAAAAGATAGTGATACGGATGAAGGAGAGGAAAGTGATAAAAAAATTAATTACTCTGTCGATTTTTAGCCTGGCCTTAAGCGCCGAGGCCCGCTCTCCTTCTACTTATTCCCAACTTAAAAGTGATCTTCAGGGAGTTTCTAAAAGGACTCTCGTAAGTTGGGTTAATGAACTGGTAAGTGTTTCTAAGCCTTCCCGCATGGTGGGACTTCCAGGCCATGATAAGGCCCGGGACTATTTGAAAGAAACAATTCTTAAACTCGACAATAAAAAGACCGGTAAACTCACGGTAACCTCGGTGGATCCTGTTATCTCATCGGTTAGCGCCTTCTACCAAAAAGACTTCGATGAAAAGATCGAAGGGAAGTTTCCTAAGAGCAGTCCGGATTACCAAAAGTGGCTGATCTTCACTCAGTCCATGCAAAACCTTGCTCAAAGAAAAGCCTCGGCGAAGGTAGAAAACATTGTTTGGGAGAAAGCTGGTCTTAATACTCAGAAAGTTCTCGTAGTGACGGCCCATTACGATACCATCTCTCACGATTTGAATTCCCTTTTGGTGAAAGAAGACGAGGCCATGCCGGGAGCAAACTACAACGCCAGCGGAGTCGCAGTGGCCTTGGGTCTCATTCAGGTGATGGCAAAATTTGATCTGAACTACTCAGTTCAGGTGGTTTTTTTAGATTGGCAGGGAATTGGTTTTCACGGGTCTGAGCTCTATGCCAAAGAGTTAAAAAAATCCGGTAAAGAAGTCATGGGAGTCGTGAACCTCGAGATGCTGGGTCAGGACACGAGCTTTTTCGATAAGACCAAGAAGACAGGAAATATGTCAGTCTATTCCAGAAATAATAGTGGAGAGATCGCTTGGGTTAAAAAACTCCAGACCCATGGAAGCAAAATGACTCAGAAAGTGGAGTTCGAGCTTAAGCCCAATGACTTTTCAAGTTCGGATAACTTTCGTTTCTGGGAAGAAGGCTTTTTATCTGCCACTTTCTCTCAGAACTGGGAAGATGACTTTAATCCTAAGTTTTACCAGACTGCCCTCGATACTCCTGAGACCCTGAATCACGATACCCTCTGGTATGCATATCAATACCTTGGAGGAGCGGTGATTGCCTCCCTCTTAGATCTTACTAAGTAAATAGGTGAGGGCCCTTGGAAAAAAGGGCCAAATCCGCTATAAAACGGCATGGATTTATCTTACAACCCTGAGCTACTTGAAGAGTACGGCATTATTCTTTCTCGCGATCAATATCTCGCTAATGGCGAGAAAACTGTTGTCGTGGGCATGTCAGGCGGTGTTGATTCTTCAGTGACTGCTTTATTAGTTAAACTTCAGGGGTATAAAGTTCTGGGCCTTTTTATGAAAAACTGGGATGAGACAAATCCCGATGGCTCATGCACAGCGGATCAGGACTATCAGGACGTGATTAAAGTCTGTGAGCGTTTGGATATACCATACTACTCCGTCAATTTTGTTAAAGAGTATTGGGACGGTGTCTTTTCAGAATTCTTAAATGATTACAAGAAGGGATTCACTCCTAATCCGGACATCCTTTGTAACCGCGAAATTAAATTTAAAGTTTTTTATCAACGAGCTAAACTTTTAGGTGCTGATTATCTGGCCACAGGTCACTACTGTCAGATTAAAGATGGAGTTCTCACTAAAGGCGCTGACCTCAATAAGGATCAGACTTACTTTCTGTATGCTGTTCAAAAAGAAGTTTTTAAAGATGTGCTCTTCCCAATTGGGCATCTTCCAAAACCTAAAGTGAGAGAACTTGCAGCGAAGTTTGATCTGGCCACTTCCACTAAAAAGGATTCCACTGGAATTTGCTTTATCGGAGAGAGGAATTTTAAAGACTTTCTTTCTCAATACATCACTTCAGTGAAAGGAAACTTTGTTGATGTGAATGGCAAAGTTCTGGGTCAACATGATGGCACTTGTTTCTATACTCTAGGACAACGTAAGGGGATGGGCATTGGTGGACCAGGGGAGCCTTGGTTTGTGGTAGCTAAGAACTTAGCTTCAAACGAAGTAGTCCTTGCCCAAGGGCAAGATCATCCGGCCCTCTATGCTGATGGCCTGACTGCAGTAGAACTAAATTGGCTGATAGATTCTCCCAAGGCGTCTTTTAAGTGTAAGGCGAAGATCCGTTACCGTCAGAAAGAAGAGTCCTGTACGGTAGTGGTGAGTGATGGTGTGGCCAAGGTCACCTTCGATCGTCCTCAGAGGGCCATGACTGAACGTCAGTCAGTGGTCTTTTATGATGGCGATAAATGCATTGGTGGGGGAATTATTGAAGAAGTCTCACCTAACTATCATGTTCTGGGAAAAGGCCTACCAGAGGTCTTTACGGTTTAAATCCAGGCCTTTTTTATCTGACTCGGGCCGTTTCTTGGGCTCAAATCCCTGACAGTCACCCATTCCCGCGGCCATGACAATGGCGGAAGGACGATCTTTGGATTCAATACCATAGCGGCGACAGCCATTTGGGGTCTTGGCGTTCCAGGTGATGTAAAAATGTCGACATTGCGAGCAGTTAGGCTTACTCATGCCTTCATTTTAGCGGGTTTTAGTGGGACGGGCGACCAGGCAAGAATGGACTCATGATTAATCTTTGGCCGGCATTAATGTAGACAGCATTGAAAGCTTTACAAGCACCACCTGATTTATTCCTAAACTACCAGAAATTTGAGTTTAATACACCCATGACGCCAAGCGCCGGTATCAGGTTGGCCCTGAACCGCTGGCATAGAATCTGCTGAGTTAACTATTGGTGAACTGAAACAAAAGGAAGTTATGAGAGCTGGAAGTGACAACCAAATGGAAATCGAAACTTTAAATGTAGTTTCCTTGTTTGGTGGCCAGACATTAATTCAAGAGGCCCTAATAACTGATCCTATGGAAGCTCTGCTGGAAGAGGCGATGACTCCGGATACACTTGAAGAAGAAGTTATCCTAGCGACTCCGCGAAAAGTTGTGAGCGAGAGCCAGTTCCCTGATCAATCCATGTATGTCTTGTCCGAACAGCTCAAGACCCTTCGTACCCAATTGAAGCGAATCAATTTCTATTTAGACGACGTAGAAGATTTGATTCCGGCCAGAAATCGCTAGACAAACTTGGGCCAAATCCCTTAATTTATACGAACTCCTTTTCCATATTCTGTGCCCAGGTGGTGGAATGGCAGACACACTACCTTGAGGTGGTAGCGCTGCGAGGCATGCTGGTTCAAGTCCAGTCCTGGGCACCATTTTAAAATCCATATAAATTTTCATGTTTATCAGCTATGATTGATTCTTTTTCTTAAAGCTGGTTCATTACCTTAATAAGTCAAATCTAGGATGGCGATAATCTGTCCATAGAGGATAAAAAAGAGGAGGGCAGGCCTCCTCTTTTTTATTACTAGAATGTGTATCCAAGTCCAATGTCTACCATTGGTGATCTGATAGCGAAATCGATCTTTCTTTTATTCTCATGAAGTTGTAAAGATTTATAACCTATACCAAACTGGCCATAAAATGATTCGGACAAGAAGGCAATAAATGAAGCTTTATAAAAGTAGGAAGCCCCTAAGTTTAGTTTCGAATTGAAGTCATTGATGTAGTATGCAGCCTCTAGATCGATTCTTTTTTCTTTCGGATTCCCTTCGTTAGTGACCCCAAAAAACTCATCAAACCAAACAGTGATGGGAAGTTTAACCCATCCACCTGCTCCATAAAGAGTTCCGTCAGCTTTTGTGAAATTCACATGATCAAATAGGAGTGATGGACCAAAAGTAAAAGCTTCTTTGTAATAAATTTTTTTGATTTTCGGATCTTGCTCATCAACTCTTTCATCTAATGCGCGAAAGAGCTTATATTTCAAAGTGAATTGTGAGCTTTGAAAATCGATTTTCTCCCAACGATTTTGGATACTATTTTTTAGATCCAATTGATTGATGTTCTGGGAATGTTCCACTTGATAAATCCATCGATCGGGACTTAGCATCCGGTCCTTGTTTTCTATCAAGAGAACAGGATTATATTTAAATTTGAGGTTGCCAGAATAAAGGGCAGTACCGTCAACATCAATGAGGTCGTTGAGGGAAATGGTGATATCAAAAGATCTTAAGTTTTCTATTGCAGAAAATTCTTCTTTGGCATTTGTCATGGTGGGTAACAACAAAAGTACGGCTAGTAGTTTTAGTGTGTTGAGCGTCATAGCTTAATATTCCCCTTGGTTGTTAAAATAATCCTAAAAGATTGAGTCTTTAGAGTCGAAAAAGCAAGCTATGAAAAATATCCTTCTAGTAGCTGTTGTAGTGCTTTCTTCTGTTGCCTGTGAAAAAACTGAAGGTCACCTGAATTATGGAAATGTCTTAAATGGCGACATAAGTTCTAATCCTCCTTCGCCACCGGCCCCACCACCACCAGTTGCCTCTGGACTCGCCTTCGCTTTTGGAACCAATTCTATGGGGAAGTTGGGATTTGCTGCTCCGGCGATGGTTTCGGTGCCTACGGCCCTGAACGATGGCCATAACTGGCTTCAGCTCTCCAGTCTCAACGATCATTCTTGTGGCATCGATGATCAGAACGATGCTTACTGTTGGGGTTCTGGTTATAAAGGGATGCTGGGAAATAACTCTGAAGATGATAAAAACATCCCAACCCTAGTCACTGGTGGACATAAGTGGAAATCCATATCTGCCGGTTTTTATCATAGTTGCGGGATCACTGTAGCTGATGAGGCTTATTGCTGGGGTTGGAACCGGCGTGGCGCCATTGGCGATAATACTACTGTAGATCGCTGGATTCCAACACCCGTTTTAGGGGGACAGACTTGGAAATCTATCTCTGCTGGCTATGATACAAGCTGTGGGATCAGCAGCTCAGGTGTTGCCTACTGTTGGGGGGATGGAGGAATGGCTGTCACTGGAAATTCTGATTTGGGTCTCCAGCTTCAATTAGGGGTTCCTGTGGCGGGTGGTCTCACTTGGGAGAGTGTTTCGCTTGGTGTAGAGCATGCTTGTGCTCTTACTACTGATTCTTTGGCCTATTGCTGGGGCTCTGGCGGAGCGGGACAACTCGGAGATGGAGTAGACTGGTCATGGGAGGAAGCGCCTGTTCCGGTTCTCGGGGGGCATACTTTTAAACATCTAGTGAGTGGACAGAAACATGTCTGTGGTATTACTTCCAGTGATACGGCTTATTGTTGGGGGGATGCCTGGAGAGGGCAGCTTGGGGATGGCGTAGATTATAGCGCTACATTTAGTAGTGCAACCCCGGTACTCGTTGCTGGGGGGCATTCTTGGAAGAAGATCGATCCAGGCTATGAGCAGACTTGTGGGATCACCACTTCCGGTGAAGCCTATTGCTGGGGAAGAGCTACTTCTGGGCAGTTAGGCAATGGTTCAACCGCAGGTAATGAGTTGGCCCCTGTCTTAGTCAGCGGAGGTCACACTTGGTCAGACATCATTGCCGGTTCTGAATTTGTAATCGGTCTGCAATAAACACAAAGATATAAAGGGGAGGCATGGCCTCCTCTTTAGCTCTCTCACTGGTCACTTCCGCCGGCGAAAGTGTTGTCTAATCACTCAGTTTTCTTTTTCCGATACCCAGGTTTTGCCAGAATCTCGATATAAAAAGTTTCAGCATTCTCCTTCACCACCTTATCAATACTTTTATTAATTTCCGCCACGTGAATTTCCACCGCACTCTCTTTGTCCATCCCAAGTTTGCAATCGAAGTCCCAGTAGTCAGAGCCTTCTTTAGGAGTCTTTCTTCGCTCACGGGCAAGGTACTTACTTATCTCGAATTTAACCGCATCGACCTGACGGGCAGGGGCCTTTTTGGGGTCAGTTAGTTTGAACACTTTTTTCATATTTCCTCATTTGCTTGGGCACTATTTACCACAAGGTATACGCTACCTTTTCGGCATGTTAGCTTTAATATCATGAAATTATATATTATTACAGGTGCCTCAGCTGGATTGGGGCTTTCGTTGTCGAAAATCGCTCTTTCACAGGGTGATATGGTTATTGGGGTTTCCCGTCGGTCGGTTTTAAAGCACGAGAATTTATTTTCTTTAAAGCATGACCTGAGTAAACCATCAGGTGTGGAGAAAAAATTAGAGCGTCTTTTTGAGAGAATTAATTTTAGGAAAATTAAGTCAGTTCACCTGATCAACAATGCGGCCGGAATTGAACCAGTGAGTTTGGTGGGAAAACTTTCAAATGAAGGTATCTCTCAGCAGCTCGCCTTAAACCTGACAGCTCCCATCATTCTCACGAACTATCTCCTTCAAAAATTTAAGAAGAAACTTGTTGTGACAAATATCACTTCAGGTGCGGCCGTCAGGGCCATCAGTGGCTGGTCTTTGTACTGTTCCACTAAAAGCGGTCTAAGAATGTTTACTGAATGTCTGGTAGGAGAAGGAGTGAGAGCGATCAGTTTCTCTCCTGGAATCATGGATACCGGCATGCAGGCCACTCTCAGAAAACAGAACTCTAAGGATTTTCAAAGGGTTAAGGAATTTAAGGATTATAAAGATAAAAATTTACTCCTATCTGCCGATGAGGTTGCGACCCTTTTAATCGGCCTTCTGAGTAGGGATGAGTTTAATCAAATTCATTACACAGTGGGTGAGCTCCAATAAGGTTGTGAATGAAGTATCTGATGTTTTTTACTCTTATCGCCTGTGCCACTCAGAAACCTTCATCAGTGAGTCGGAATATTTCGGCCACTCAAAAATGGGAAAGTCATTTTCAAGACGTTACTTTTAGTTCAGGTGTGGACCCCGCTCACAGTTTGACCATTGTGATGGGAGACTTCAATAAAGACCTAAAAGTCGATTTCATTGCTAATAAACGCCTTTATCAAAATACTTCAACCCGCACCGACGTCTCTTTTAAAGATGTCACTTCGGAACTTGGACTCTCTTTAGAGGGGTCTCCCATGTTCATGGATGTGAATAATGACTCCTGGCCTGATATTGTAACCACTAAAGGGCAGATCTATATTCGGAAAGTAAATGGTGGCTTCAAAGAATCCTCTAAACAGTTTGGGCTTAACTTACCAGGTGATGTTCATACTCTGGCCTTTGGAGATTTAAACAAAGACGGTTACCCAGATCTTATTGTTGGACGGACTGAACTTTATCAGGACAACAAATTTAACTTTGTTCCGCCTAAGGTTTATTTTAATCAAAAGGGCAAGACGTTCAAGGATATGAGTCATCTCTACAATATGGAGAAGTACCCGGCCTACGTCCGTGGTGTTCACATAGCTGACTATAATAATGATTCAGTTCCCGATATTTATTTTTCCAACTACCGCTTAAGACAAAATTTTCTTTTGAACGGACAAAAAGATCTGGCCCCAATGGCCGGCGTTCAAGGAGAGTTAGACCGAGACCGGACTTATGATGAACATTTAAAGAAAAAGTTTGGCCCACAATATGGCCATACTATTGGGTCCGTGTGGGCCGATCTAAATAATGACGGAAATCTTGATCTCTTCGTTTCAAACTTAGTTCACAAGTATGTAGGTCCTAATAAGAGTGGCGGATACGATTACCGCGGTTATGTTTGTGATGATTCAAAAGTGTATAAGAATATGGGGGCCCCTCATTATAAGTTTCAGGACATGAGGCAAACTTCAGAACTTCCAGTCATGCCCATTGGTGGGCATGGTGTTTATAAGGGGGACGAGTTGTGGGCCCATGCCACTGCCGCAGATTTCGATAATGACGGTCTTTTAGATTTTTATGTTTCTCAGGTTTATAATCTTCATTACGCCAAAGCGAAGCTTTTTAAAAATAAAGGAAACTTCAAATTTAAAGATGTCTCTTCCTGGACCCCGGAACTGATTGATAGTTACGCTGCGGCCTGGGGAGATTTGAATAATGACGGGAAACCGGATCTGATTGTAAGTGGAAGAGAAAAAGTAGGGGCGACCCCGCAATTGAAGGTACTCTTAAACGTTCACGAGACAAAAAATAATTATTTGAAAGTAAAACTCATTGGAACTAAATCCGGAACGATCCCTGTAGCGACTCAAGTGAGACTCTTTCATGAAAAAGGTGTCTTCCTAAGACAAGTGGACGGGGTGACTGGAACGATGAACCAGCAAAATGATCCTTACCTTCATTTTGGGTTAGGTAGTGTTGATAAAATCAAAAAAGTGGAAGTGCGCTGGAGTAGCGGGCGTAAGCAGGTTCTGACTGTACGGCGCGTGAATACAACGCTTGAAATTATGGAGCCTTCTCATGACTAAAGAAGAAATGGTGGCCCTGGCCCAAGGCCAACTAGATGACTACAACCGAAGAGATATCGATGCTTTTTGCCGACACTACCATAAAGATGTGCAAGTCTATCGAGTGGGCCAGGTCCCAGAAAAAACTTGTGAGGGCATAGAAGCCTTTCGTGAAATCTATCGTGTGCGCTTTGAGGCGAATCCTGAGCTTCACTGCGAGTTGAAAAGCCGGACTGTCTTAAATAACTCAGTTCTCGATGAAGAGTGGGTGACGGGGGTTACGGGAGCATCGGCACCATCCCATGTGGTAGCGATTTACCATTTTAGGGATGGGCTCATTAGTGCTGTTTGGTTTACTCGTTAATCATTAATCTACTTAAGGTCTCTGATGTCGCACCAGTAGTGAATAGTTGTTCCACCTGAGGTTATTTTCTTGGAGCTTGAGAGGTCTTCATACTTACAAGTTTCTTTATCTCCCCTAAGAGTAGTGCGTATGATTCTTACACTCACTTTATCGCCTAAGCTTGGGTAGAAAGCCATTGAGCAAACAGTATTGCCTGCAAGAATACCGTCATGAATGCCCCACCATGTTCTATTTGAAACACCATCTAGGTATTTAAAAGAGAGATGGGCAATATAAGCGCCTTTGTTGGTGTAGCAAATGGTCGATCTGTCATCATTGGCAAAAGCCGTTAGGGAAGAGATTAGTAGTAGAGCAGAGAAGATAATTTTTTTCATGAAACTCCGTAAATTAATTATTCTATTCTAATTAAAAAACTAAGTTTCTGTTGTAAAGGAGAGTGTGAAAAAAATTGATTAGATTAACTAACTGAAATTACGATTATCTTTGAATTTTTTCTCATGCGGTAGATGCTAGTTTCCGATAACTGTCTAAATGCATAAACTACTAAGCCTTTTATTATTTCTGGTTTGTTTTGAGGCCAAGGCCCAAACGTCTTGTCAGGTCTTTGAGTATCAGGGAGTTGTTCGTATTAAGAATAAAGAGATGGTGCTCCTGATAAATGAGTCCACTCTCTCAGAGATCCGTTTCGGTTTGCCTATTCAAGCTAAATCCCAGATGGCGCCCTTTTTAGATTTAACCGTCAAAGGTAAACTTACTCTTAAAAATAATAAGATTCAATCTATCCTCTCAGCGGATTATGGGCGGGCCACTCCGTTAGCGCATAAAACCGATTCATACATTAACCAAGTAAAAGAAGAGTCTTGTAAATGATGAGACTCATCTTCTTAACTGTACTCATTACTTTTTCAATTAATTCCTTCGGGAAAAATAATCACCTCTTGATCATGGGTGGCGGTGGTGAGCCTAAAAGAGATTACACTATCTTTGATCATGAGATAGAGAATGTCGGAACATTCGTCGATCAGAATAAAAACTGGAAACCCAGTATTTCATTCAACGGTGGACATAGTAAGACAGAAAGAATTCTGGATCTGAAATTTGGCCTCAATGGGGTAAGAAACTCTAACTTTACCCCTGCGTCCTACCGCTCATTGATTAGAGATTATGTGAACAAGATAAAGAATAATGAAATTAAATCGGGTGATCAGTTGCTGGTTTTTGTCAATTCCCATGGTAGTGCCGGTAATGACAAAAATAAAACACATACTATTGCAACCTCAAAAGGTGTGGTCACAGACTTTAATAATCTCAATGGTGGGACAGTTTCCGTTGATGAACTTGAAGAGTTAACGAAACTTGCTCAAGCGAAGAATATCAAACTGGCACTTATTGATTTTAGCTGCCACTCGGGCACTACCATGGCGCTAAAGAACCCAAATACATGTGTCATTACTTCCACTGGTCCGGATCATTATGGGTTTGGCGGAACTTCTTCAACATTTACAGCGAACTTTACTAAGAACATGAAAAAAGGGAAGTCGCTGGAAGATATCTATCTGGAATCAAGACTCTCTTATAGAGATAGTTCTTTCCCTATGATTTCTACTGATGTCGGATTAAATCTTCATAAAGAGATGTACCGACCTATCACTCCATTCTTGTATTATTATTCACCTAAGAACGATAAATTCACTCCTTTTATTACTGAGGAAGTGTCCTCTGATAAACCTTACTGTATAGGAGGAGAGGGAGTAAGCGAACTTGCTCAATTGTCCAGAGAAGCAGAAAGATTGATGGATGCATCTCTGAGATCGAGTCTAAAGGAAAAGGACTTTAAAAAATTTAACTCAACTGTCGCCGAATATCATAATGAGTTAAAAAACCTTCATGACAAACTTTCTAAAATGGGTGTTGGAGTATTTAAAGACCAGGAGAAATTTTGTTCTCCTTATGTGACTTCTCCGGGAATCAGAACCCAGGAGTGTTCACACTACACAGTCCAAAATATTTTTACCCTGGACTTTGAAAAAATATCTGGTCATTTTCAGGACCAGCACCGGAAGGCCTCAGGAGTAGATAAGAGACGCTATGAGGCGATGCTTGCCAACATCGGCAAAGTTAAAAATCGAAAATCTGAGTTGATGAAAAAGTATCCTGATCTTGCTAATTATAAAAAATTCAATGAAATGATTCCAGATCTTGAAAAGAAAACCCGTCAACTGGCAGGAAAGGTTTCTCAGGAATCTCAAAAACTTTATTACGCTCTCTATAAGCAACGTTCTTCAAAAGTCAGGGCCAATAATCCTTGCAAAGATTTCGTCCTTTAAAATTTGACTTAAAAAGTATCTACCCTTTAGAATTTTAGTTTACTGAAATTTATGGAGAGATAGATTTTTATGAACAAGCTTCCCATTATTCTTTTACTTAGTTTCCTTAGTTCCTGTGCTGTCGGTCCCCTCGTTAACCACGAGACGGCCAGAACTGTAGGGAAGGACCGTCATGAGGTCTCCGGAGGGTACAGCAATGCAGGTTACGTTTTTAAGTGGAATTATGGTCTGTTTGAAAAATTTGATATTGGGGTCCATGCCGAGCAATACAATCTAGGCCTACGTGCAAAATATTCCTTTGTTAAAAATGACGACAATGGTTTTTCGATGGCCCTGGCCTTGGGGGCAGGTGATTCATTTGGCGGTAACCATTATTATGGTGATCTGTTAGGAAGCTTTTTAACAGGTCGCTGGGAACCTTATACCACGGTTCGGGTTGTTAAAGTTAGAACAGAAGAAATGAATTTTAGTGATGAACAAACCGGTGCTTTTGCCTTTCGTATAGATGAAAATCATTATTCTTATGGACAGTATTTTTTAGGAACTCGTTTCTGGGCCAGTCGGCAGCTTTTCTTATCAGTTGAGGCTTCTACTCTTTTCACCCTGGATGCCGTTGAGGTTTCCGATAATTTTATCTTTTCTGGGGCACTAGGATATAGGTTTTAGTCTACAGTATATTTGAAAAGAATTTGCAGTAAACCTCATAGGCATAGTCCCCATAACCGCCGGCCATTACGTAAGTTTGGGGTATGTTTCTTTCTTTAAGAAAGTTATAAACCATGAGGTCTCGTTTAAGCATTTCATCTTGAGAGAGTTTAAGAAGTCCTGAACTAGGAAGTTGATCTTTTTCATAAGGGTCACTTCCTTGAACGATAATGGCCAGATCTGGATGTTTTTGAAGTTGTTCTAAAGACAGAAGACCTTGTTCAAGTTTCTGTAGGTAGGTTTTCTCTTCCCCGATTGAAATTCCAATTTCAATATCACTAGGTATAAACCACGGGTCCTCTTTTGATCCGGAATCTAAGGGCCAGCCTTTTTCCATGTGAATACTTAAGGTTCTGATGGATTCATCGCCTACGGTGAGTTCGGCGGTACCATCACCCTTATGGGCATCCACATCGATAATCCATATGTTTTTCACAAGTTTCAAATTTTGAAGCCATCTGGCCGTAATAACGATGTCATTAAGCATGCAAAATCCGCGGCCGCCAAAACTCATGGCATGATGGTAACCTCCGCCGAGGTAGTAGCTTTCACCGCATTTCAGGGCTTCTAGGGAAGCGGCCATCGTTCCTTTAATTTGCAGAAGAACTTTACTGACTAATTCCTCTAATGAGAACTCTGCACTCTCTGGAGTGTAGCGGTTATAGGTACCATCTGGATTTATTAACTCAAAAGTTTGGGCCACGGCCTTTATGATTTCATCTTTTCTCCCAAACAGCTGATTCAGATATTTTTCAGTATGAACCCGGGCCAGATCTTGGCGGGATAGCTCAATAGAACTCAGATAATCCGAGATAATTGGATGGTTTCTTTGATTCAAATATTCTACAATTTTTAAAATTCGCCCATCGGTCATAGGGATTTGAATTCCATATGCTGGAAGACCTAATAAAGCTTCTGGATTAAAAAATATCTTCATATGGGCATTGTATGACGAAACCATCACTTTTGGAGTAATTTATGAAGTCCCTTTTGATAATGAGCTCATTGTTTCTTTCTTTTCACACTTTTGCCCAAGAAGTCTATACTTTTGATTGCGCTTCTGATCAGGGTTACCTGGTGGTGAGAGTTGAAGCTGAAAAGTTTAATTCCCAATTAAAGCAAGTCCCAGGCGAGTTTGAAATTCATTCGGATAATGGTTCTGAAGTTTTCACCAGTGCTTCCTTTTCAAACCGTTTAATTAATAGCTCATCCGGTGTTTTTAGATTTTTAATTGGTATGGGAAGAGGCGGATCGGCCAATATGAGAGGTAACTTTCTTGATCAGAGCGGCAGCTTTTCAGTGAAAACGGCAAAAAATAGTTTCAGTTCTAATGAAGCTGTATGTCGATTTGATAATGGCCTTGCCACGGAAGAATAAATAATAAGGCCCCATGAATGGGGCCCTCTTAAGCTATTTGATTTTACAACCCTGAATAATTTCAGTCGAACGCTCTAACAAACATCTGAACTTTTGCTTAATGATTAGAGTAGAGCCGCGAACCTCAACCGTTTTCTTATAACTTAATTGTGGAGTATTGCCACAACCTACAGATCCACCAGGTCTTAGTCCAGAGTCATCAAGGACAAAGAGAGTTACACCATCTTTAATCTCTTTTTTGGCATTATCCATGTGGGCCACAGGAGTGAAATAGGCCACAGATTCAATTGAAATGGACTCATCTCCGCCATATGGGTTCATGATGATCCGACAGTCTGTACCCGCTTCGCCATTTACATTTTTTCCATTCACCATTGATATGAATTCACCATCTTTATTCAAAAGATTTTTTACTTCCCTAGGTAAGGCCGCAAATGAATTCATTGAAAAAGCGATGAGTGCTAGTAGTAAGTTTACTTTGATTATTGTCATGTTGACTCCTATGATACAGTTTTTATTTCTGGATCATAGCACAGTAAATTTCTTCGAAGTGTTCCTGGAACGCATCTCTATAATTTCTACAAAAAAGTTTTAAAACAAAAATGCTCCTTAAAGAACTCTTAAGAAAGTCTTTTTACTAAGGTGTTTTCCCTTATCAGTCCGATCTTAGGCAAGAATTAATTCCCTTAAGCTTTTTCATTAAGAGACACTGAAACTACAACCCAGGAGGAGCTATGGATATATATTCAATTCTTAAAAACGATCATGAAGAAGTAAAAAGTCTTTTAAACGAACTCATCGCTTTAGATGAAGATGACAGTTACCGAGGCGTATTAGTGACTCAGATTGAGCAGGCCCTTATTCCACATGCCCGAGCAGAGGAATCGATCTTTTATAATTCTATCCGTGCCCTTTCCGATCAGACCGAGGTCATGCATTCCTTTAAAGAACACATGGAAGCCGAAACTCTCCTCCGAGGTCTTCAGTTTAAAGAAGGCGTGAAAATGGATTGGAAGAGTACGGCGATTAAACTCAAAGATGCTCTGGAACATCATATGCGAGAAGAAGAAGGAAAAATATTCTCTGAGGCGAAGAAGCTATTTAGTGAAGAGGATGCCCGGATGATGGGGGATGCATTTGTGTCTATGAAGAAGCAGGTTGCCAATCAGGGATTTATGAAGAATTCTTTCGATATGATTGTTAATATGATGCCGCCGCGTTTTGTAGATAGAATTCGAAATCTTGGTGATGTGAACAGATCTTGAATAGAGAACAGAAGAGGCCCCTTTCT
>JAEYUK010000193.1 GCA_023432655.1 Pseudomonadota bacterium
GTTGAAGATAGGTCAGATTAACTTTAGAGCTGGTGTTACAAATATACTTAAAAGCGTAATCACCTAGTTCGATATTTTTATTAATGGTCCCAAGGGCCACCGAAGGACAGTCCGAAAGGATGGAATAGTTATGAAGAGTATTACCAACAGCGCCGCCAGGAAATTCACCTGATATAGTTCCGTTATTTTTATTCTCCCAATAGATGGAATCGGCCAGAGCATCATCAATGATATAAGATTCACTTTTTTTGAAACCATGCTTGGTTAAGAATTCTTCACTGACAGGAATTTCAATGTCCACAAGAAGCTGATCAATGCCCACGACATACACATTACCCGGGCGATTGATTTCATCATCGAACGAGCTTCTTTGTTTTTCTTCTACAGGGAAATAGTGCTTAGTATTACGCCGGCCGGGAAACTTCATAGTAGACCTCTAAATGGAATACCCTGTTATAACCAACTAAGAGCAATTTAGAAAGAGACACATAGACGGATAGACCCATTTTATGGTAATTTTTTCACATGTTTAAGCTCGATCATCCACAAAAAACTCCGTTATTTGATTATTTCGCCCCACTGGGAAGCCAGTACAGAGGGGTTCTCTCAATCCCCCATTCGGGCGAGAATATTCCGGAAATTTTTAATTCTTTCCTCTCCGGAGACCTTAGGGCCTACAAAGAAGATGTGGATTTTAAAGTAAACGAGTTGATTGATATCGAAGCTTTGCAAAACGCCGGCATCGCAGTTCTGGTGGCCCATGTCCACCGAATTTGTGTCGACCTTAATCGCGCCGAAAGTAACTGCGTTCTCTTCTGGAAGCAAAACACCCAAGGTAAGCCTCTGGTTGTTAAGGACCCTACAAATGAAGAGGTCCAGCAGTTCATTGAAACCTATCACAGGCCTTATTTTGAAATTTTAAAATCCTCCCTCATGGATCTTGAAAAAAGAAAAAAAGGTCCCGTTTCGATGATTGATCTTCACAGCATGCCTTCAAGGCCCACTGAATACCATCTCAAACAAAATCCTAATCAAAGTTCTCATCGGGCAGATTTCTGCTTATCTGATCGACGTGGAAAAACTTGTGTTCCTGAATTCATCGAATTCTTCCATCAAGAGCTTACTGATCGAGGCCATGAAGCCAGTTTCAACGAGCCTTACATCGGCGGGTTTGTTACTGAATTTGTTGACCGCTTCAGAACGAACAATATCCAAATTGAGATTAATAGAAGCATTTATATGGATGAGGGCACTAAGGAATTAATCCCTGAAAAAGTGGCCCATCTTCGTCCTATGCTGACTGAAGTTCTGATTAAAGGCTTTGAGAAGTTCGATTCTTAGTGAATGGTCATGTCTTTTTTATCTTTGACCGGCCCATCTTCCTTGGCCTTTTTTAGATAGAGATTCATCTTCTCATCCGGAGTCAACTCGGGCGCGGCTTCAGGTTTCATCCGATCATTTTCCGCTTCAAGCTTACGGTACATTTCTTCCATTTCGATGTTCCGCTGAAGGGCAAGCTCCGCATCTCCATCAACTTCTCCCGAAGCTTTAGTGGTGAAGGTCTTACCATATTTCCTTAGAGCATACTTATATAGCGGATTCAGTTGAGCTCCACGATTTTTTCCACGCTCAAGATAAAAAATCATCTCTTTTAATAGCTCCTGGCTCTCAAGATCCTGTGACCATGCAGAAAATAGATAAAGCATTCCTTCCTGATCTACCTGACGTGCAAAATTTAACTGCTTAAACTCAGTGTAAAGGAATTTCCCATTGGCCGGATCAACTGGATGAAAGGAAATACTGGATAAAAACTTAGACCGTAATTTAACTGAGTCATCATCATTTCTTTCCGTTTTTAACAGGTAGGAATAGATACTCCCGCTGTTATTGGTTAGGACGAGTTCCATAATGTAATCTTTATCTTTGGATGAGATTTCAATCAGGGCCTGTTGCCCTTCTTTGATGAGACCATACTTCACTGTCCTTGGAGGAAGATACTTTGAACGCAAATGAAGTATGTAAAGGTCATAGATCATATCATCCAGTGACTTTGAGTGAACTTTTATTTCAAAAGAAAAAATATCTTTCCAAAGTTTTTCTCGATTTAATTTCAGTATCCGATTTCTCACAAATGGGAGCTTAAATAAATCCTGCCCTTGGGAGTGATCCTGATAGAGGGACATAGGCAAGGTATAAATTCGGGACAGCTCCCGGCCACTAGGTGAAAGGATGATCATTCCCAATTGAGGCGGCCTTTTAACATCTTTAGCGTCGATCACCGGGACAGTTTGAAAAAGTGGATGTCTTACTGGCAGAGGAACATTGGCATTTTGTAGAGGGAACTCTCTCCAAAGCTGAGCATAGTCTTCCTCGTAAGGTGGGATCGCCTCAAAAGAGCCTGGTTTTAAAAACGATTCAGAATAGTTAGAGATATTGTAATAGCGATTCCAGTCCTTCCCTTGAATCCACCCGGAATAGAGCTGGTAGGGATATCCCTTTAAAAAGATATATCCACCGATGAATGCTAAACCTATGGTTAAAACAATCCCTAAAAGCCAACGCATGCTAAACCTTTAAAAAAACTAACTCCCATTATAGCTTCTTTATCGGTCCATAGAAAAAACTCATGATTTTTTTCTATCTGCCGAATAGTAGGATGTATTAGTCGGATTAGAGGACTAGCTTATGAAAAAGTCTCTTATATTTTTACCCTTACTTACCCTTTTGATTGGTTGTGATGCCCCTCAGAGAACCCGTGCTCCACAGAGTTGGGTGAACAGTGGATCATTACAAGACCCTGGTAATCAGTCCGGAACACTCACTCCGACCACCACTAGTGGGAGTCAGTCTGGAAGCACTGGCAGCGGAACAAATGATGGCTTTCAAAACTGTGATCTTTCTAATAAGTATCAAACAATTGATATTGGCTGGTTTGGACTATGTCAGAATAGTCTTGATGAATCTCTTATAAGGTTTAAACCAAGTCTTACTTCAAGCTCAACCAGAGTTTGTCTGATTCCAACTAATAAAGCGCCTGATGGAAGTTCGCTGTATTTAGGTCAACCACAATGTACCTACACTACTGCCGGAACAGTCATAACAGGAAAACTTTATAAGGACCGTGCGGGCTTTAGTGATCGTCCAATAAATGGTGTCATTGTCATGAAGGAACCCCTTCTGCCGGATTACTTCAACTGTATGCAAGGTTATCTGAACTGGCCGGCCAATATTTGTCCTTACGGCCCATCCACGAATAACAATTGTGCTTACGCCTACACTCAGTGTCCTGCAGGTGCGAGAACCAGTGCTTACTGTGCCTCACAGGCAACAACTTATATGAATCAAGTCTGTAGTTATTTTAAGAGCACTTACAGTAATTCTTATCTAGACATCACTTTGAAATAATCAATTTAGTGTGGGGCGAGAGATAACCTCCCCCACGCAAAATTCATTTACTAAGTTCCCATCATTTGAAACAAAACTCATTATCGGGATGAAAACTTTGGATTTATTTTCCGGATCATCACCAATGACTCCAATAATGATTTGATGAAACTCCTGGGAGTTTTGGTAAGACCGCAGATAAGTCCTGACAATTTGTCCATCTTCATGAAACTCATAAGTCCGGTCAGGATTCTCCAGTGTTCCCTGAATGTATTGGTCGAAGTGATGATAATCTTCAAGAGGAATGTCAGATGGCTTCGTATTCTGGATCAACTTAGACAAGTATTCAGATTTTTTGAGCCCCATCCACTCGGCCAACTCCTCTGAAATATAGAAATCGTCTTTTTTTTCCACTAAAAACTCCCGGGAATGGCAAAAGCTACCCTCTCAACCATCATAACACTCTCCGGTTAAGATTAAAGAGCGAAAAGGAGTTTTATGCGCAAGATGCAGGATGCACAAGGTTTGGACCAATTAATCGAGGCAGGAAGCTCCGGTTATTTCCCTCTGTTTTTCCAGGACTGGATTCACGAATCCTTTGCTGATAAAAACGAAATCAAGAGAATGTCTTTTTCTCGGGCCGCCGAGACCGTTCACCGTGTTTACAAACAAATTGAACGTCACCACTCGCTGGAAAGAAAAAAGACGGCCATTGGGGCCTTAAAGAATGATGAAAGAAAAGATTTTGTTATCTCTTTCATGAAGATGGTTGAATACCGGGCCTTAGACAGGATGCGAGAACTGCATTGATTAAATTATTGCTCTTACTCTCATTCATGCTCCCATTTGGTGCCTTCGCCGAGTACCGGGCCTATCAGTATCTGGTGAAATCGAACGATCCTTATGCTGTGGCAACTCGTGCCGAGGCCCAATACATTGTCTCCACCTTAAATCCTCAAATGTATAGAAGTTATCATGGTGGCGCCTATGTGACGGTGGAACTTCTTCGCACTTGGATCTGTCCGGGTTATACTGGAAAGGGACAGAAGATCTGTGACCATCCCTATGATAAGGAGAATCCGGTTCAATGAGTGAGGCCATCCGTAACGTAGAAAAATTAAATGCTCGTCAGATTGAAGCCGTTAAACGTCGCGGTGAGCGGGAAATCAAATCAATTGAGAACGCTCATCAGAACATTAAGGCCGAGCAGAAGAAGGCCCATGCCTCTGAGATTGTAGATATTGAACACAATCATCACCATCACATTAATCAACAAGCTGCAAAGAAAGAAAAAATCCTCGCGGAAATGCGCGATCACCTCCAGCAGACCAAAACACTGACAGAGAAAGAATTAAAAGAACTAAAAAATAACACCGAGACTCAGAAAGCTGCCCATCAGACGAAACTTTCATTAGAACGAGAAAGACTTAATGCTGATAACTCGCTCTACTTAGAGGAACTTAGTGACCGCTTTGATCGTGAAGCGAGAAAAGTTCACATTGATGGGCAAAACCGTATTGAGAGCACCAAATTAGAGAAGCAGGAACAACTCACTGAAGTTGAAAGTTACAATCAAAAGAAACTAAATCAGCAAAGAAATGAATTTAATACTCGCTTCTCTGAGGACAGTAGAAACTTTGAAAAGATCAAGACTGATCAGGACAATCAGTTCAAAAAAGAACGGATGGCCACTAATCAGCGGCAACAGATCGATATGCAAAAACTCACTGATACCCATAATATTCATGTTGAACAAAAAGATGAACATTATCGGAAAGGACTTAAGGAGCAAGATCTCTTCTTTGAAAAAAAGTATGAGACACAGCTTTCACGCCATAATTCGGAGTTTAAGGCCCTGGAACAAAAGAATAATGACGTCATCGAGAAGCTTAAATCCAGCCTAACCTCTAAAATCTCCCATATCGCTTCAAAAAATGATGATCCTTTTTATAAATTCGAGGCCCTCGCTCCACGATTAAAGGAAACCAAAGACGGAGTCGAAATATCATTAGAGATCCCTGAACATTCAAAAGAAGCTGTGACACTTTCATTTAACGGGAAAGAGGCCATTATCGCTCTTAACCGTCGCTACCATGATGCCAACAAGACTCAGGACGGAACCATTAATAAGGTCAATAAAGTCGAATCCTTCACGACTAGGATTAAAACTGCAGATATCCTTGACCCTAAGAGCGTTAAAACCAGTTATGACAATGGGACGATGACTTTCTCAGTGAAAAAGGCCTAATCCGAAACGGTGAAATCAGAGTAATCCACTCGATTGATTTGAGTTAAATCCTCTGTCACTTCTCTGACTTCGGCACGAGGGGGACCTTTCGTGCAGAAACGGTGAAGCTCTTTAAGGGATTCAATGTCTCCCTGGGCGAGCACATGGACTGAGCCATCGGCCATATTGCGCACGTGACCAACGAGAGGAAGTTTACTGGAATGAACAAAGTCCACGACTGAGTAACGAAATCCGACCCGCTGAACTTTACCTTTAATAATTAGTGTCATCTGAAGCATGCATGTATTTTGACAAAAAAGTGGAGGAGATGTCCACTCCTTCGGGTTACAATTAGCATTATGAGACGACCAAAACTAGTCCATTTTACAGGTATTGAATCTGACGAATACATTCACATTCGCGCATCAATGACCTATTCCTCTCAAGGGAAGTTCGAGATCTTGGATGAAATCAACCAAAACCTGAAAGAAATTGTGCCGACCAAACCCATTCAGAGTATGGGTCTATTGTCTTCAAACGAATTTCGCGTCAAGGTGGTGGGTCTTTCTGAAGAAGATAAAGAAGTCGTCATACGAAGTTTTGATTCAGATAGCTTTGGTAACTTTAATTTCAAATTTCCTCAGCCGGAGTCCTTAAATGTGGCCAAGCTCCGTCTTTATGAAACAAAGTCCCACCCAGGTCTAGAGTTACTGATTGGAAGCTTTATCCCAACTAAGATTCAAAAACCCAAAAAAATTCTCATCACCGACTTTGATAAAACCCTGGTGGACACCCGCTACTCGTCGGTTAAAGAGCTTTATTTATCACTCCAAAACCCAATCCACTATTTCCCTCCGGTGGATCACTCGATTAAAATTGTGAAAGAGTTCGTTCAGGAGCAATACCAACCTTTCATTGTTTCGGCTTCTCCACACTTCTATGAGAACGCCATCCGCGACTGGCTTTACCAAAGACAGATTTTTACCGGAAATATTTTTTTAAAAGATTACCGGAACATTTTCTCTTTTTTTGAAGGGGATCTGTCTACCAAGGACCTTAAGTCCCAGGGTTTTTATAAATTAAATACGATTGTAAATATTCTTCTCATGACCGGGATTCCAGATGATCTGATTTTAATCGGAGATGGTTTCGAATCAGATACGATCATTTATCTTAGCCTGGCAGCAGTGCTGGTCGGTCGCTATGATCCGTG
>JAEYUK010000198.1 GCA_023432655.1 Pseudomonadota bacterium
CCCGTTGGGCCACCCACGGAGCAGTTACGACCGATAACGCCCACCCGCACGGGAATGAAATATTTGCTGTTGTTCATAATGGCATTATTGAAAATGCTCCCATCTTGAAAAAACAATTAATCAGCGAAGGATTTCAATTTAAGTCCCAAACTGATTCAGAGGTTTTTTTAGTACTTCTGACAAAATTCTTTCAAGAAACAGGCAAGACTCTCGAGTCTATTTCTAAAGCTTTTCAGGCGATCACTGGAAACTCTTCTTTTGTTATCATGGAAAAAGCTTCCGAAAAACTTTACGGAATTAAACGCTCGGCACCTCTAGTTGTGGGAGAAAATAAAGAATCCCTAGAAATATTTATTTCATCCGATCCTTTTGCTCTTGTGGGATTTGCTCCGCGTATTTATTTCCCGGAAGATGCCGTTATTTGTGAAGGTATCACTGGAGCTGAAGAAGTCTCTTTTAATTTTTATGAATTAGACCTCACGCCATCTAGCCGCTATAAATTTCAGGCCAACTCAATGACAATGGATGCGACTTCCAAAGGTCCATATGAGCACTTCATGCTTAAAGAGATTCACGAGCAGCCTTCTCTAATTGATAAGCTTTCGGCCTATTACATAAAGAATGAAGGACGAAAAATTCTGGATGAACTAAAAGGTTTTAAAGCAGAAGGCTGGCATCTGACTGCCTGTGGAACTGCCTGGCACGCTGGTTTAGTTATTAAAAACTTTTTTGAGCAGAATAATCGTCAACGCGCCAATGTAGATATCGCTTCCGAGTTTCGCTACCGCGATCCTATTTTAAATAAAAACGAAATTGGTCTGTTCATTTCTCAGTCAGGTGAGACGGCCGATACGCTGGCCTGCCAGGAACTTTGCAAAGAGAAGGGGATTCCCACTTACTCAATCGTTAACGTAGAGGGATCAACTCTTTTCCGTAACGCTGATAAGAATTTTCTTATCCATGCGGGAGTGGAAATTGGAGTCGCTTCGACCAAAGCTTTTACCCTCCAGGCCTTAACGGGTTACTTGATGAGCCGGGCAATGGAAGGAACGTTGGATAACCCTCAACTTTATTCTGAAATAAAACTTCTTTCTTCGCGCATTAGTGAACTTTGCTCCCGTTCTGAATCCATTAAAGAAGTAGCGGAGAGTATCTATACGAAAAAAGGTTTCATCTTCACCGGACGTGGTAAGTACTTCCCAATCGCCTTTGAAGGCGCTCTGAAATTAAAAGAGATTGCTTATGTTCACGCAGAAGGCTATGCCGCCGGTGAATTGAAGCACGGTCCGATTGCCCTCATTGATGAAAATATCGTGAATATTGCAATCGTTGGCCCTGAGCTATTAGAAAAAACAATTTCCAATGTGGAAGAGGTTAAGGCCCGCCGGGGAATTATTGTCGTGGTTGGCCCGGAAAATAGTCCGGAGATTGAACATCTGGCCGACGCCTATATTGGATTAGATTTTGAAGGACTTCCTAATCTAAGCCCACTTTATGTTAACGTTGCTCTCCAGTTCCTTGCTTATCATATTGCAAAACTTAAGGGCACAGATATTGATAAGCCTAGAAACTTGGCTAAGTCGGTAACGGTAGAATAATGAATTTAGATTTCCTCAATGAGTCCCAGAAAGAAGCAGTGTTAATGACGGATGGTCCGGTGATGATTCTCGCCGGCGCCGGTTCCGGTAAAACGCGAACACTTGTGGCAAGAATCCAGTACCTCCTTGAGGAAAAACACATTAGCCCTTATCAAATTCTCGCCGTAACCTTTTCAAATAAGGCCGCTAGAGAGATGCGCGAGAGGCTCGCCGCTAACACTCAAATGAACATTGGCACCCTTCAGGTTACAACCTTCCACGCTTTTTGTGCCAAGGTACTTAGAATGGAAGCGACTTATTTGGGTCTAAGTAAAAACTTTACGATCTATGATGATGGCGAATCACAATCGATTATCAAGGCCATCTTGAATAAGCGTGGTATTAATCAGAAAGAACTTTCTCCTTATACCGTAGCGGCCTTCATCGATGGACTCAAAAATCTTGGTTACTACATCGGTTTAACCAGAAGCCCTGAAGTTGAAAAATTTGCAGAAGATAAGCGTCTCTTTGATATTTTTCTTGATTACGAAGGGGAACTCCACCGAAGTAACGCTGTCGATTTCGGCGGATTAATCACGGGAGTTTTAAATTTATTCCGGACCTATCCGGAAGTCCTCTTAAAATACCAGCAAAAGTTTAAGTATGTACTGGTGGATGAGTATCAAGATACCAACCGTGCTCAGTTTGAGTTGGTTCAGCAGCTGAGTCATCTTCACCGAAATATTTGTGTGGTGGGAGATGAAGATCAGTCCATTTATTCATGGAGGGGTGCCGACATCAGGAACATCCTGGATTTTGAAACCGTTTTTCCTGAAGCTAAGCTGATTAAGCTCGAGCAAAACTACCGATCATCCAAAAAGATTATTGAAGCCGCTTCTGAAGTTATCTCCCGTAACCTTGCCCGTAAAGGGAAGCATATGTGGACAGATAATGACGAGGGCGATGAGATTCGTATCGTTGAATGCCGGGACGACAAAGCGGAAGCGGACTTCATCGGGCAAGAAATTCGCAAACTCTATGAGAAAGGTGTTTCGCTTAAAGATATTGCTGTCTTTTACCGTAACAATGCCCACTCACGAACGATTGAAGATGCTCTAAGAAAAGAAAAATTTCCCTACCGTGTAGTGGCAGGTATCAAGTTCTATGACCGTAAAGAGGTTAAGGACATGATTTCCTACATGCGCATTGTCGTTAATAAAAAAGATTCCTTGGCCTTTACTCGGATCATTAATACTCCGGCCCGAGGAGTGGGGGCGACTTCACTTAGAAAGCTTGAGGATGAGGCCGTTCGTTTACAACTTTCCCTTTTTGAAGTGGTTGAAAAGATCGTCGAAAATCCATCTGAATTTAAGCATCTTTCTCTATCTGGAAAAGTGAATAGCGCCCTTAATCAGCTGGTGCATTTAGTTCAAGAAGTTCTAGTC
>JAEYUK010000089.1 GCA_023432655.1 Pseudomonadota bacterium
AGTCCGCGGCCGGCGCCACTATTTATGTGAATCTTGAGCCCTGCTGACACACCAATAAAACGACTCCCCCTTGCGCTCAACGATTAATAGAAGAGAAAATTAAAAAAGTTGTGATCTCTAACCTGGATCCGAATCCGGCGGTCAATGGCCAGGGGATTAAACTCTTGCAATCCCACGGAATTGAAGTGGTTCACGGCATTCTGGCCCAAGAAGGTGAAACTCTTAATGAGGTTTTCTTTCTCTCTCAAAGAAAAAAAAGACCCTTCATTCATTTTAAAGGGGCGACTACTTTAGATGGGAAAACTGCCATGAGTAATGGGGAATCCCAGTGGATTACAGGTGAGAAGGCCCGGACCCATGTTCATAAGCTGCGCTCTCTCCATCAGGGAATCATTGTGGGCGGAGAAACAGTCAGAAAGGATAATCCCCGCTTGAACGTAAGACTTCCGGGATATCAAGGGAAACAGCCCTGGAGAATTGTCTTTACCCGAAGCGGTGAACTGCCACCTGACTCTCACCTTTTTACTGACGAATTAAAACATCAGACACTCATTTATACAGAAAAAGATTTATCATTTGCCTTTCCCGCTTCTCAAGTCATGAAAATTAATTCTCTTGAGGAAGCTCTCAAAAACTTATTCGAAAGAAAACTCATTAATCTCATGATGGAAAGTGGGCCAGCTCTGGCCGGGGCCTTCATCAGAGAAAAACTAATCGACCGTATTACTCTTTTCCAAAACCCAAGTTTTTTAGGTGAAGGCCGGTCTCTCTTTTCAGAATTGGGTTTTGCCAATCTGAATGATCGACCTCGCTTAACAGACATCCATTCTGAGTGGATGGGTGGAGATCATTTTTTAACAGGAAGACTCATATGTTTACAGGATTAATTCAGGAAGTTGGAACGATTGAATCCATCACCACCAATGCTGAAGGGAAAGAATTTGTCATCCGTGCTCCATCACTTATTTCACAGATCGCAATTGATGATTCCGTGGTGACTAACGGAGTTTGTTTAACGGCAACTAAAATTGAGGGCGAATCCTTCCGAGTTCAGGCGATCCACGTGACCCTTGAGAAAACATCCCTGGGACACCTGAAGGTAGGATCTAAAGTGAATCTTGAACTCTCTTTGAGGCCTATGGACCGCTTGGGAGGCCACATGGTTCAAGGCCACGTTAATGCCTTGGGAAAAATCAAAAAGATAGAAAAAACCGGTAATAACTGGGAGATAGAAGTCAGTATTCCGACAGAGCTTCGTAAATACATGATTTCTGAAGGCTCAATTGCTCTGGATGGTATCAGTTTGACTATTGCCCGCCTGACAGATTCTTCACTTACCGTCGCCATTATTCCACACACGCTTGAAAAGACTTCACTATCTTCTAAAAAGGTTGGAGATGTTCTGAATCTCGAGGTAGATATGGTGGCTAAATATATCGAGAACTTCCTTCGTTTTGGTAAAGACAAACAAAATGAAGAATGGGCCCGCAATTTTTTTAATGTGAAATATGAAGACTAAAACTACACGCCCCTTAGATTCAATTGAAGAAGCCTTGAAGGCCTTACGCGCCGGAGAGATGATCATCGTTGTTGATGATGAAGACCGAGAGAACGAAGGAGACTTCGTGATGGCGGCCGATAAAATCACACCTGAAGCCGTTAACTTTATGGCGACCATCGGACGAGGGCTTATCTGCACTCCTCTTTCTCAAGAGCTCGCAGATAAATTTGATTTAAAACGCCAGGTAGAAACGAACACCGCTTCATTAGGGACGGCCTTTACTGTGACCATTGATGCCAAAGAAAAAATTTCCACCGGCATCTCGGCTTCTGATCGCTCACATACGATTAAACTTTTAACTGATGGTGAAACAACCGCCGATGACTTCGTGAGACCTGGTCACATCTTCCCGCTTATCGCTAAAGCTGGCGGAGTTCTGGAACGTCCAGGGCATACGGAGGCTTCTGTTGATCTCTCCTTATTAAGCGGTCACTCTCCTGTTGGAGTTATCTGCGAGATCATGAACCCTGACGGCACTATGGCCCGCTTCGAAGATCTCTGTGAAATCGCTGATAAGCACGAACTTAAGATGATTTCAATCGAAGATCTTATTGATTACCGAAAGAAGACTGAAAACCTCATCACCACCGTTGAAAGTATTCCTTTTCCAACGAAGCACGGTGAGTTTCAACTCTCTATCTTCCGTTCAGAAGTTTTAAATCAAGAGCATGTGGCGATCATTAAAGGGGAACCATCAGAGCTTAAAAAAGAACAAACCTTGGTGCGCATTCACTCTGAATGTTTCACTGGCGATATCTTCGGAAGTCACCGCTGTGACTGCGGCGACCAACTCGATGCTTCGATTAAAATGATCGAAAAGAAAGGTTCGGGAATCATTATCTATCTTCGCCAAGAAGGTCGAGGCATCGGACTGTTCAACAAAGTCAAGGCCTACCAACTTCAGGATCAAGGTTTTGATACGGCCCAGGCCAATCTTCATCTGGGTTTTCCAGTGGATTCCCGCGACTATACCATGGCCTCGCAAATACTTCGTTATCTCGAGATTTCTGACATAAAACTACTGACCAACAATCCCAAAAAAATTGATGGCCTTAAACTCTTTGGTTTCAATCATGTTGAACGTCAGTCTCTGGAAATCAACGCCAATGCTAAAAATGCTCCCTATCTTCATACGAAGAAAACGAAGCTAGGCCATCTTCTAGAACAAAATCTTCTAAATCAATAAGTGAGATGAATATGAAAATTGAAGGATCTTTAAACGCTTCTAAATTAAAAATTGCCATCGTTGCCGCTCGTTTTAACGACTTTATCGTATCTCGTCTTGTGGGTGGGGCCCATGACTGTTTAAACCGTCACGACGTGGATCCAAAAAATATCGATGAAGTCTGGGTGCCTGGGGCCTTTGAAATACCGGTAGCGGCCCTCGCTTTAGCAGAATCAGGAAAATACGATGCTGTTATCTGCTTAGGTGCAGTTATCCGCGGCTCGACTTCCCATTACGATTACGTCTGTTCAGAAACCGCTAAAGGTATTTCCCATGTTTCTTTAAAAACAAAAGTCCCGACCATTTTCGGGGTCGTCACCACAGATACGATTGAACAGGCCATTGAACGGGCCGGAACCAAGGCCGGAAATAAAGGTTGGGATGCGGCGATGGCGGCCATTGAGATGGGCAATCTCCTTAAAAAGCTACAAGAAAAGTAATACTTATCGCTACACCATGCAGCAAAAACCTCATTTAAGCAGGTTTTTACTGCTAGTGGCCGCTTTTAAAATTGCCAAGTTGGATGATCTTATTTATTATTCCCTCTCTCTCAACAATGTGAGGATGCAGGCTCCCTGTTGGAGATTTAATACAATCGTTTCCTGCTACAATGCCTAAAGGAGAAATTTATGGCAAAAATCGACATGGGGCGCTCACGCTTCAAAATCCAACGCCGTCTTGGTGTTGAACTTCCAGGTCTTGGTAAGGCCGGTGCTCTTGAAAGAAAACCTTACGGTCCAGGCCAACATGGTATGCAACGTAAGAAACTTTCGGATTATACCGTTCGTTTGATCGAGAAACAAAAAGTGATGTTCAACTACGGTCTTCGCGAAAGACAACTTCGTAACCACGTTTCTAAAGCTAAGAAAATTAAAACAGCTTCATGGGTTGATACAATGATCATCAACCTTGAGTCTCGTCTTGATAACGTTGTTTTCCGTCTTAACTGGGCTCCGTCAATTCCAGCTGCTCGTCAGATGGTTTCCCACAAGCACATTAAAGTTAACGGCAAAATCGTTAACGTTCCTGGTTTCCAAGTTCAACCAAACGACGTGATTGAAATCACTGACACTGGTGCAAAATCTGGTAACTACCTTCAAGCCAAAACTCGTCCTCGTATCTCTTCCATCCCAGCTTTCTTAACTAAAGAAGCTTCAGGTGAGAAAGAGAAAGGAAAAATGGTAGCAAAACCTCTTCCTGAAGATATTCCATTCGCATTCGAAAAGCGTCTCGTGATTGAATACTACTGGAAAATTAAATAATTCCAAAAATAGGGCCCTCGCAAGAGGGCCTTTTTTTTCCTCTTAGGCCAGCACTTCTTACTTTGAGATAATATTCCAAAAAGAAAAATTCTTCTCTTTGCCTTTGCAAAGATGAATCACCTTCGCTAAAAACCTTACTCACTCTAACATTTAGGTTTATGACTATGAACAAACTGCTGTTGATCGCTCTCGTTTTCACCTCTTTTTCAGCTCTGGCAACTTCTTTACCAAGTGAACCAGGAT
>JAEYUK010000119.1 GCA_023432655.1 Pseudomonadota bacterium
CTCCTGGAGTTTCTTTTCAGAGAGTTTTTTTATATCACCCAGAAAAACTTCTGCATGATGATGATTGGCCGCAAAACTTGCGATCGCCTCTTTGTTAGCATCTACTCCCAGGAGACAGCGATGGCCCGCCATCTCAAGACCGCAAGATAGGCCTCCGCAACCGCTAAAAAGATCGATAAAATTAAATGATTTAGTCTGTGTTTTCATATCCTGAAAGTGTAATTTTTCGCACATGGGGTGTCTATCAAAATTGCCAACCACTGCAAGGCTAGGCATGCAGAAGTTTGACATATAAAACATTGAAATATTTACGATTTATCTCTGAAAAAATGCATAAATTTGTGGTAAAATCGCTCTAAAATACCGATAGTGGATGCATTCCCTAATAACAAGAGGTCAGAATATGAAAAGAAGAGATTTTTTGAAAAGCACACTACTTTTTGCTGCTGTTTCTACAGTAGTTGGTAAGGCCAGTGGTTTTCTTACTGAGGCCATCGCTGCCGACACTTTCGTAACTCCGGGTAAACTTGGTTATAAAGAAGTTTCTCCTCAAGCTAAAAACGGCAAAACTTGTAAAACTTGTAAGCACTATAAAGCTACCAAAGATGGTGTAGGCCAGTGTGTTCTTCCTGCAATGAAAGCTGCTATGAAGACTCCTGCTTTCCCACTCGTGAAAGAAGGCGCTTACTGTAACATGTGGGCAAAAATCGCCTAATATTCCAGTTATTCTATAAGCTTAGGGCCCTCTCATGAGGGCCCTTTTTTTTGCGCTCCTCTTAACATTCGGCAATCAAGTATCTCTTTCTTTGTTAGAAGAAGTTAGTTTTCATTTCGATCTTACTTTGGAATAAAAGGCGCCGGCGGGAAGCCAATTTGAGGAGAACTAAATGAAATTAACCACACTTGCCCTTATGACTGCCTTTACGACTTTTTCTGCACAAGCTGGAATTGAAGTTATTTACGGTAAAGACAATCGTCAGGATGTTTATGAAGTATCTAGTGCTCTTCATAAAACTCTCGCTCAGTCGACTGCTGGAATGGTTGACGTCCGCCACTTTAAAAAAGCTTCCCGTGAAGGCTTCTTCGACATGGAATACACAAGCACTTTAGAAGATGCCATGAATGTCTGCCCTTCTGAAAAGTTTTCTCAACAGCAAATTGCTCCAAATTGCTCAGGCTTCCTGGTAGGCCCAGATACGCTGGTTACGGCCGGACACTGCTTTAAAGGTGGCCAAACCCCAGAGAACGTCTGCCGCGGAAATGCATGGGTATTTGGCTTTGAAATGAAATCTTCTAATCACAATCCAACACGCGATATCCCTGTAAGTAATATCTATACCTGTAAGAAAGTAGTAGCTGCAGAACTTAATTCAACCATGGATTACGCTATCATCAAATTGGATCGTCCAGTTGTAGGCCGTAAACCGCTTGCTTTCAGAAATTCAGGAAAAATTCCTAACTCAACTTCACTAGTTGTGATTGGTCACCCAACAGGTCTTCCAACGAAAGTGACTCAGGCCGGGAAAGTGACACATAACTCTAACTATACTACTTTCTCTGGAACACTTGATACTTTTGCCGGGAACTCAGGGTCAGCAGTTTTTGATGCTCAGACAGGTCTAGTTGAAGGTATCCTCATCCAGGGTAAAACGGATTACATCCCTTCTAAGAAAGGTGATTCAAATTCATGTATGGTTGTTAACTCTTGTGATGATAATGGCAATAACTGTGTCGGTGGAACTGAGTACGGTTCAGTTCAGTACGGTGAAGTTGTTTTCCGTATTACAACTATCGCCGCTAAAATCCACGAAGCTCTTAAGGCAAAATAATCAACCTCAGTGCTTCATCCATAGTGAGTTCCACCAAAACCAATTTTTGGCGCGAACTCTCTCCGGATAATAAATGAACCTTTGACTTCGGTACTTTTAAAAGCTTTGCTAAAAATTCAATTAGATAAAGATTGGCCTCACCCTCAACCGGTGGGGCCTTTATTTTTATTTTCAGACGGTCCCCATGCTCTCCCACCAATTCGGTCTTTTTAGCACCAGGCTGGATATGAAGAGCAAGCGTTACGCCTTTTGGATGGGGCCTAAGCCAATTCATCTTGTCTTTCGCTCACGGGCCAGCAGCGAATAAACCGCTGGTACAACCACCAGGGTTAGACCAGTGGAAACTAAGCTTCCAAAGATAATCGAAACACCCATTGGCTTTAATGACTCTGATCCTGGACCTAAGGAGAAGGCGAGCGGCACAGCTCCTGCCACTGTAGCAAAGGTGGTCATTAAAATCGGACGAAGTCTCTTAGGACAAGCGTCGCGCAGGGCCTGATTAATGGAAAGACCCTCTTGTCTTCTTTGATTAGTAAAATCCACCAGAAGAATAGAGTTCTTTTTTACAATTCCCATCAAGAGAATAAGGCCAATCATTGAGTAGATATTCAGCGTCTGATCCATTGCCCACAGTCCCAGGAAGGCCCCGGAAAAACTAAAGGGCAGGGCCATAAGAACCGTCACTGGATCAATGAAACTATTGAACTGAGTCCCTAGAACCATGTAGGCAATTAGAATACCCATTCCAAGTGCGAAAATTAAACTTGCAAAGGCTTCGGTATAAGTTTCAGCAGAACCAGACTCAATCAAATTATAACCGGCCGGTAAATGCTTTTTAGTAATGACCCTAACTTTTTCTAAGGCCTCACCTTGGGCCTTACCAGGAGCGACACCGGCGTAGATTGTAATCGCGCGCTGACGGCTTCTACGGTTAATAGATTGAACACCTGGTAGTTCTTTAACTTTCACAACATCCAGGAGAGGCACTAATTCGCCTCTGGTATTTCGAACAAAGATCCGTTTTAAATCATCAAGCTTATCTTTAGAAGCATCGGCCATTTTGATTCGAATATCATTTCGGTGACCGTCCTTAGAATATTTTCCTACTACTGTCCCGCCGATAAGGGCGTTAATGGTCGTTCCAATTTCCTGAACGGAAACACCACGAACTTTTGCTTTTTCCCGATCAGGAAAGACCTGAATTTCTTTTACAGAAGCCTTATAGTCCGTATCAATATCAACATAAACCCCTGACTCACCCATCTCTTTCATTACGTCCTGAGACGCCTTAATGAGTGTCGCCCAATTCCCACCTGTAAGGGTGAACTCTACCGGGAAACCTCGGCCTGAAGCTGAGAAGCCCGATTGAGAGGTATCCTGAAAGATGACTTTTCCTTTTGGATAATTTTTAAATTGTGCTCGGAAATTATTTAATATCTCCGTCTGATGAAGCTGTTTTCCAGTTTTTGGATCTATAGGACGGTCGGCCTTATCATGCAAAGTCACAAAGAGTAGGGCCGAACTTGACTCAGCATTTGAGCCGAATCCGCCCACTGCAACGAAGTACCTTTTTACGTTTTTATTTTCCAGTAAAGCCTTTTCTACTTCCTGGCTCACTTTGTCCGTGAATTCGAGGGAGGATCCATCAGGTGTTTTAATTCTGATGTTAAAAGAAGAAATATCTTGTACCGGAACAAACTCTTTCGGAATGAGTGTCACGACTGAAACAGTCACCACAAAAAAGACGAGAGATCCGAGAATAAGTTTAACTCGGTTATTTAGGGCCAGATCAAGTAGCGAAGAATAGATTGCCACGAGCTTGTCAAAGGCCCGGTCAACCGCTTCCCCCATTTTTGTGTTTCGTTTATTTTCTTCCATGAACTGACTGGTACGCATCGGTGTCAGGGTCAAGGCTTCAATATAAGAGAGCCCCACTGCAACTGAAATCGTCACACCAAACTGGAAGAAGTATTTACCGATAATTCCTTCCATCATCGCTACAGGAAGGAAAATCGCAATAATGGCAATCGTTGCGGCCAGAGCGGCAAAGGCAATCTCATTAGCACCATCACGGGAAGCGGCAAGTTTATCTTTTCCTTCCTCTTTGTGACGGAAAATATTCTCCAGCACCATGATGGCGTCATCCACCACAATCCCAATGGAAAGTGATAGACCCAACAATGTGAAAGTGTTGAGAGTGAAATTCATGTATTTAAGGATGACAAAG
>JAEYUK010000171.1 GCA_023432655.1 Pseudomonadota bacterium
GTGGTAATTCGGGGGCGCAAATCTTGGCCGAAGTTTCTAAAGTTGCAGATACTATTTGGGTGACTCGAGAAAATCCTGAGTTCCTTCCAGATGACGTTGATGGCAGATACCTCTTTAATATCGCTACTAAAAAGTATCAGGCGATGTTAAAAGGTGAGGAAGTTAAAGACGAGTATAATTTGGCCAAAATTGTCATGGTAGATTCTGTTAAAGAAGCCCGACAGAGAGATGTTCTTCATGCCCGACCTCCATTTTCGGAACTTCGATCCCATTCCGTTCTTTGGAATGGCGGTAGCGAGGAAAAAATTGATTCCATTATTTGGTGTACAGGATTTAAGTCCAAACTAGACCATCTCGAGCCTTTGGATGTTATTAATAATGAAGGAAGGGTTGATACTAAAGATTCTCAATCCTTAAAATGCCCGGGTCTATGGCTCGTTGGATACGGTGATTGGACCGGCTTTGCTTCTGCCACTTTAATTGGGGTTCAGAGAACAGCGAAACAAACGGCTTCCGAAGTCCGAGAATACCTCTCTTGAACTCTACATTCTTAAAATGGGTTTAATTGTTTTACCCGTTTTAGAATCCTCAAAAGCTTTTTCGATATCCCGGAAGTCATAAAACTGAATGAGCTTATCAAAAGGAAATTTCCCAGCTTTGTAATATTCGATGAGTTGAGGAATGAACACCCTTGGAACAGAATCACCTTCGATCACTCCCACCATCGTTTTCCCTTCGGCCATGAGGTCGTTGTGCACATCGATTTTCATTTCAGGGGTGATACCCACGATGGCCGCTGTTCCTAAAGGTCTAAGAGCATTCAAGCTTTGCTTAACGACGGGAGGCACTCCGGTCGTTTCCACTGCGTAGTGGATTCCTCCATTCGTGATGGATTTTATTTCTTCTACTACATCAACGTTTTTTCCGTTAAGTATATGAGTGGCACCTAGTTCTTGAGCGAGCTTTAGTCTTGAGTCGTGCACGTCTATGGCGAAGATGTGCTGACAATTGGCAATCTTTGCGGCCATGATGGCACTCAGTCCAACCGCACCACAGCCAAAGATCGCAATGCTTGAAGCGAACTCTGGTTTTAACCGGTTTAATACGGTACCGGCACCCGTTTGTATTCCACAGCCTAACGGACCTAAAATGGCAAGATCGACGCTTGGATCTACCTTAACGGCATTCCTTTCATGGACGATCGCATGAGTTCCAAATGACGACTGACCAAAAAAATTGGATACATCTTTTCCAGACTTATGGATTCTGAAAGTCTGATCTTCCATCTTTCCACCAAAGTTTAAATCATTAAAAGTCCGGCAGACGGTCGGATGGCCGGTCAGGCAGTTTTCACATTGACCGCAATGAGCAAAAGACATTACTACGTGGTCTCCCACCTTGAAATCGGTCACACCAGGTCCAATGGCCTCAACTACACCTGAGCCTTCATGGCCTAATACGGCAGGGAAGGGAGTAAGACCCAGGTCCCGTGCCACAGCATCAGTATGGCAGACACCTGTGGCAAGTAATTTTATCTGAAGTTCATTGGTTTTAGGACTATCGAGTTCAAGTTCTTGAAAGACAAATTTGCTTTCCTGTTTTTCTGTGACTGCTGCATTGATATTCATAAATCGTCCTTAGGGATAGTTTTTATTACGATAAAGAAGACGCAAGAAGCCTGTCTTGGCACGAAGCTTTGTATTAGACTTCATCTGATGTGTGGCGAATATGATTAAAAAAATAAAAATTGAATACATTCTATCGGCCTTGTTGGTACTGGTCGCCATTTTTTCCATCTGGGGGAAAAGAGTCACTTTGCTTCGGTTGGATACTAATTATCAGAACTCAATTAGCACACTGGAAGATAATTTTCGGACATTATATCTGAGTAAGCACCTTAGAGTCCTTTCTCATAATTTAAATATCCATGGAACAAGACACTTTCTGACTAAGAGTAAGGCCGATGAAGAAAAGTTAGAGGAGAATCGGAAAGCCTTCTTTTCTACGATCAAAACACTGGAAACGGCCCCCGCTTTTACTGCGAATGAAGCGAGAAGGGAACTGGAGAGGCTTGCAACACTTCAGTTAGAAAGATCTAAGTTTCTGGGAGAAAATATCAATCTTAGTTTTAAAGAGAAACAGGCCATTTTATTATCACCCAGAGTTAAAGAAAAAAATGAAGAGCTTAGATATTGGTTGGATCACTTAATTACGAGTGAGATAAATTATTACAATAAAACGCGAGAGTCACTTTTAGAATACAAAGATCAAGTGATGGAAGAAAATAATTTAATTTCCTTTTTCCTGATTCTCATTTCCCTTTCATTTGCCGCCATTGTTTTTAAATTATCCCGTATGCTGAGGCTTTCTCACAAAGATGCGCTTAAAGCAATTAAGTCACGGGATGACATCCTGGCCGTTGTTTCCCATGATCTAAAAAATCCCCTGTCAGCGATCAGCTTAAATACAGAGTTAATGATAAAAAGACTTGGGGGCGGTGAGAACGAAAAAACGTTAAGGAGTCTTACCCAAATCAAAAAGGCCGTAGAGACGATGAAGGATCTACTTCAAGACTTGTTGGACCAGGCAAAACTCGAGTCGGGTAAAATTGAACTCGATTTTCAAAAAGAGAACTTTCAAGAAGTTTTAAAAGAAGCTGAAGATTTATTAATCCCTATTTCTCAAAGTAAAACAATTGAGGTCGTTAATCATGTCCCGTCTAATCCAATAATCGTAGAAGCAGATAAGAAAAGACTGAAGCAGATTCTTTCAAATTTAATTTCGAATGCTTTAAAATTTTCTCGGGAAAGCGGGAAGGTAGAAATTATAACTTCCGTTAAAGAAGATAAATTAAAGGTTTCAATTCATGACAATGGCCCTGGGATTGCTGAGAATGACCTTCCTCACGTCTTTGACCGCTTTTGGCAGGCGAAGAAAACCGCAAAAAAAGGAACGGGCCTAGGGCTCGCAATTGTGAAAGGGCTTGTTGGTGCTCATGGTGGAAATATCTGGGTAGAAAGTAAGCCTGGAGAGGGGGCTACATTTTCATTCACCATACCTCTCCAGCAGCGCTGAATTTAGACTTATCTAATATCTCTTATGACCGGTCCATTGGTCGTTGTTGGTCCGTCATCAATGCAGTGAATATCATGATTAGAGGCCATAACATTAGTAGCACAAATCAGTAAAAAGCATACGGCTAGTACTTTCATATAAAACTCCTCATTTTTTATCTTATAGACGTTGCAGGCGTCGGCTTTGTGACACTCATAAATTAATTTCTAAACATAGGAAAAATGCAGTAAAATATATTTATGCACAGTCATAACCATTCTCATAGTCATACTCACTGCCATTCTCATGGAACTAACAACCAGAAGAATATTCTACTGGCCTTCTTCCTGAATGCCGGTTTTGCAGCGATTGAGTTTGTGGGTGGCTACCTCACCAATAGTGTGGCCATCTATTCCGACGCCCTTCATGATCTGGGGGATAGTTTTGCCTTGTTGTTTTCCTACATCGCCGAAAAAATAAGTGTTAAAAAGGCAGATAAAAAATTCACTTTTGGTTATAGACGCTTTTCTGTGCTAGCAGCCCTCATCAATGGGGTGATACTTCTCATAGGCTCAACTTTTATTATTCGAGAAGCAGTCATTCGTCTCCAAAACCCAGAACCCATACATGCCGGAGGGGTCATCCTCCTGGCCCTCTTAGGACTGGCCGTGAATGGCTATGCCGCCTATCGGATGTCACAAAATTCCGGTCTTAACTCTAGAATGATCATGTATCATTTGTTAGAGGATATTCTTGGTTGGTGTGCCGTTCTCATTGTAAGTATTGTTCTTTTATTTAAGCCCTGGTACTTTTTGGATTCCGTCCTTTCAATTCTTATCGCTCTTATCATTATCAATGGGGTCATAAAAAACTTAGCGAGTATCAGTAAGATCTTTCTACAGGCCTTCCCTGAAAACATAAATAGGGAAGATATAATGAAAGAGCTATCATCCTTTGAGAATGTTCTGGATGTGCACTTCATTCAGGGGTGGTCTGTGGATGAGTCCAGTTTTAACCTTACCCTTCATGTGAAAGTTCCCGCGGAGCTTAAGATGAAAGATGTGGATTTACTCCGCTATAAGATGGAGATCTATCTTAAAAATAATAACATACTCTATACTACGATTCAGTTTGAAGGGAATGAGTGCGATCTCTAAGGAAAATCAACTATGTATTTTGCAGCTAAGGTCCTCATCTCTGCTCTCATCATTGCTACTGTTACGAAACTTTCTGAAAAAACACCCGTTGGCGGCGCTCTCATTAAGTCTCTACCGCTGACTTCACTCCTGGTCTTTTTTATTATGAAATATGAGGGTAGAAGTAACCAGGAAATAAGCCGAATGTCCTGGGACATCCTTTATATGGTTATTCCTTCGCTGATCCTTTTTATCGTATTCCCGTTACTTCTTGACCGTGGCTGGAGTTTTGCCGGATCTCTAGCTGTGAGCACGGTTATTATGAGTGTAGGGTATCTTATTACATTTAAACTTCTCGCTTGAGGATATCTGTCTACTTTAGAATAAATTTTGAATCTTCAAAAAATCAATGCTTTCACTTTTGTTTATAATACCTCTCTGAATGGAGGTAATTTATGAAAGAGCAATTCCAAAAGACAACTGAAGAAGGGAGCGTTGATCTCACCTTAGATTATGATAAGCATTTATTTCTGGCCCGGCCCCATGGAGTGATTAATCCAACGATTGTCGCGGAAGATCTTAAGCGGGCCCGGGAGTTTTCTGAGAAATGTGAGGACCACTGGACTTATTGTACCAATACTCAGGATGTAAAACTGGTGAATCCATTTAATATTCTGTTTCTCAAAGAAGTTAAGAAATTGAAAAAGCTAAAAGAGATCGTCGTATTCGCTCCTACTCTTGGTAATAGGATTTTGCTTAAACTAGTATCTCCCATCTTTAGGCCTGACCGGATCATAAAAAATCGGTTTGAATTTAATCTCTTCCTTCAAAGGGTTAGTTAGCTTATTATTTGTTCATGCTAGGTTTTGCTAAAGAGCGTTTGGTTCTCTTAATTCTGGCCTTTGTGGCCGGATTCATAGACACTGCTACCTTTGTTGGAGCTGATGGTCTCTTTTCGGCCCATATTACAGGTAACTTCGTCGTCTTTGCTTCTCAGTTATTCTCCGAACATGATTCCGGCGTTTATGTGAAGCTCCTAACCTTTCCTTTTTTCGCACTAGGGGTTTTGTTTGTTGGTTTTTTTAAAAAGAAAAATAAGCTCTCCTTATCTTCCGCTCTTTGTATCATCGGATTATTGATTGGTATCAGTTCACTTGGACAGCTATTGCTTCCAGTAGATTATGACCTAGTGGTCATCCCACTTGTCCTGGTTACTGCAATGGGATACAAAATGCAGCTCACAAGATTTTTCTCGTCCGATCTTTAATTCGACGATTGAAATGATTATGGCCTTTTTCTGTGGATGTGGTGCAGGTGCTTTCATGACGATTCAGTTGGGTTTATCCTCGGTCGTCTTTCCTGGCATTTTATCCTTATTTGCGGCCTATCTGATTTATAAGCAGCGCCAGAATTGACCGTCAAAAGAAAAGCATTTGCGATCATGATTAGAACTCATGGCCCTGAAGACAGTTTTAGAATCACCTTTTGCTTTGAAAAACTCCTGCTCCGTTTTAAAAAATAAGTGATTATTATAAAAGCCATAAGTTTTCTTGGTATCAACAGAAAAGCTTTTCCCATCAAAAGTCATGATTGGTTCAAAATCTTTTTGGGTATAAATGTAGGAAGTCTTATCAATGACAGTTGATTCCGTTTTGATTTCGTAAAGATCAGCTGCGACTTGAAATTCCAGATTTTTATTAACAATCTTCTCATTCTTTGTTCTATATTCCGTATTCACAACTTTTTGTTCAAGAGTTCTTAAATCCAGATAGAGGAGAGTTAAGGTGTCTCCAAAGGGTCTATTTTCTTTTGCCAGGAAAACGACTATTTGAGCTTTGCCAAGACTTAAACTTAAGACTTTGCTGCATTCTGGTGTAGAGCCTTTTATAAGCCTGTAGCGGCCAATTCCTTCATTATTCATAGGGACATTTCTTATTTCCTCTTTATTCTTTACAATGACATACTCGCCATATTCAGCATCTTCCATTCGAGTGTATTGATCTTTACTGCGTATTTCGATTTCTAGGAAAGTATCAGAAGAGACACGGCAATAACTATTGTCGTGAGTGAAAGTTTTATCCATTAGAAAACTTTCTCCTTTGGAAAGGTTGATTGATAAAACAAAGGTTAAGATAAGCAAGATGATCATAGGATCATTATAAGGCATCTCCTTTGGGCTTATTAGCCTGTCTTGTTAGGAATGATTGTTCACAGGGATGGATAATCAATCCCGAATAAACAGGCTAATTTTCTTTCCTTAATAGCGCTAATCTATCCACTATGAAAAACATAATCTATTTTATGATGTTCCTGATAACCACTCATGCCTTTGCCCGGGAGTATGTTCCCGGACTCTATAAAATAGATGTTGACCACTCTAAAGTAGGGTTCATGATTCCTTATTTGATTATCACTACAGTAGAGGGTAAATTCACCAAACTAGATGGAACAATAAATCTTCATAAGAATTTTCAAGAAACTCAAATTGAAGTAGAAGTTGAAACCTCATCAATTGATACAGATGTCACAAAACGAGACGATCACTTAAAGAGTACTGATTTTTTTGATGTGGAGAAGTATCCTAAGATGTTTTTTAAAAGTGTCAGGATTGACGGACCTAAAGAGCATTTTAAACTGATAGGGGATCTCACCATTAAAGGAATCACCAGAAGAGTTGAGTTTGATACCGTTTTTTTAGGGGTCGTCTCAAGTAGCTATGGGAATGATAAAGCGGCCTTCCTTGGTAGAGCTAAAATTAATCGAAAAGATTATGGCATAAACTGGAATAAAGTTGTTGAAGGAAGTGAAGTTATTGGTGATGACGTTGAGATTGAGCTTAAAGTTCTGGCCTCAAAACCTTCTAAAGAAGGGATTAAGCTCTTCGGGAGCGTTCTGGAAATTTCAGGATTAAAGGGAGGGCGCTGATCTTTAGTTCAGCGCCTTAGATTTATGGAGAAGGTGTAGTAGAGGGAGTCGTGGTTCCAGTTCCGGTGCCGGTTCCCATTCCTGTGCCTTGACCGGATTGAGCTCCTGTCCCGTTTGGTGTTGTCCCGGTGCCTGTGCCAAGTCTTCTCGTTTGTCGTCCTTGGCGCCTGTTTCTTTCTTCCTCTTGTTGTTCTATTACACTATCCGTTCCAGTTGCAGGGGCTGAATTGATTGAGCCACTGCCACCTACGGGGGCGGCACCTGGAGCAGGAGTCGTTGTTCCCCCTTGGGCCCATAGGGGAAGAGAAAATAAGGCGGTCAACGTAAAGAATAAAATTTTTTTCATATAGTCTCCATTTTCAGAGTTTTGAACACTCATCTTACTTTTTCCTCTTTAGCTTCTTAACTTAACTCTTTATGGTTATTTATATTCCAAGATAAACAGGTATTTATTCGTTGTGTGATGAATATGAATAGACTTTTACTTATAAAGTTTTCATGAAGAATAAAAAGATTATCTTCACCATTGGTCATTCCACTCATTCAACGCGAGAGTTTATAAAAATTCTCAAGGCCTATGATGTTGAGTGTCTGGTCGATATACGACATTACCCTGGATCACGTTATTGTCCTCAATTTGGTAAGGCGCGATTGAGAGCGAATCTTCGGCGCAATGGAATTGAGTATGTTCATCTTCAAAGTCTGGGTGGTAGACGCAGGGTAGATAAGAACTCGAAACTCAATGATGGATGGAGAAGCGCTCAATTTCGCGGCTATGCTGATTACATGCAGACTAATGAATTTCGTGAGGGTTTAAAAGAATTGATAGGGATTGCTAAGCATACGACCGTTGTCATCATGTGTTCTGAAGCAGTCCCCTGGCGGTGTCATCGCTCCATGGTAGGGGATGCTTTACTCGTTTCTGGATTTAATGTCGTTGACATCATGACATCGAAACTGTCGCGACCTCATCTTCTCACAGGCCACGCAGATGTGAAGGGCAAAAAGATAACATATCCTCTTAGGTATTAGTTATAACACGATTTTATCTACGTAACGTGAGTTTAGCAAACTTAGGGCCCCCATATATTTCAGTTCGAATTTCATTGTTGAACCTACAGGATACTTGTGTTGGGTCTTAGTCGTGTCAACGACAAGCATATCGGAACTGGCCCCGATGACTTTTATTTGTCTGTTTTTTGGGATTAAAAACTGAGGAGCAACATCGAGGACACCTATGTCGAGAATTGCTCTCCTGATATTTGTATTTCCGCTTTTATTTGGTTTGTGTTTCATCCCCAAAGGGTTTAACCCTAATTCCCCATAGGGCTCACTTGGTTTGACTGAAGCTTCAATAACCTGTGCTTCTAATTCAAAAGTAAATGGATACATACCTTTTAAGGTCTTATCGTTAACCAGATCTGCCCCAAAAAAGAGAGCTTCGCCAATACGGAAGTGATTGACCTCTTTAGGGAACACTTTGGAGTTTAAGAGAAGAGGAAGAGTGACGGTTGTTCCGCCAGATATAAATGGAAGAGATTTCTTAAATTCCTTTTCAATAATCATCTTATATTTGCACAATTCTTGAAGTTTTTCATTTGAAGGCATGACCCCGTGCAAGCAGTTGAGATTTGTTCCCAGGCCAATAACTTCAATCCCTTTCAAATTGTGTATTTGGGCATACAATTGTGGCAGATCCTTGCCTTGAACGCCTTCCCTTAAATCGCCCATTTCAACCATAATGATGATCTTATGGATGACTCCTTGTTTTACCGCCTCTTTGGAGATCCCTTTGATCGTCTCATACTGGGTATTGAAACTTATATCTGCGTATCGAACCAGGTTTTTTAGAATGTTTTTAGCGGGTGGTTTAATATAAATTGTTTCAACGTGAGGATTTATTTCTTTGATGATTTTTAGATTCGAAAGTCGTGAATCACAGACTTGGGAAGGACCAAGATTTAGAACTTCTTTGAGAAATGTTCTATTGCCGCAGAGAAGTTTGGTAACAATGGCCCAATCAATACTGGCCTCTTTAAACTGGTTTTCAAGATAATCAAAGTTGTGACGAAGTCGATCTCGATACAAATAGAGCTTTGCCATTATGGATGCCATCTCATTTCAGTGTACTTGTTAGTAAAGCCCACTTGTTCGTAAAGTTTTTTAGCAGGATTCGCATGCTCCACATGCAGAGCAATTGGAGCTTTGAGCTCTTCTTTAACGGCTTTTAAAAGTTTTTTTCCAACTCCCTGGCCTCTCATGTTTTTATCCGTGGCAATATAGACAAGCAAATACTCTGGAACGAAAGTTTCCATTCTCGTCTTGCATAGGAAGACCACTCCTGAAATCTTTTTTATTTCGTTTTCGGCCACAAATATATGACCACCTTTCTGTTCATCTAAAATATACTGAAGACATGCTTGTATATCTTGTACAGGGTCAGTGTACTGCTCTAAGGATTCAAAAAGAAAATTTACGAGTTGATCTTGATAGGTTGTATCTTTGAGTTCTAAAGGATGAATTTTTTTTATTGTAATGTTTGTTGCCAGCAAAACAGACACCTCTTTTATTTGTTGATGATTTATTGATTTTCTTAAAATAACAAATAGAGCTTAGTGCGACAAGCTATTGTGAACAAATGACATAGAAGTTATTTCACTTTATTTCGTTGGTTTGCGTCACATATACGGTGCCATTATCTCTTAAGATAAGCGTTTCTATTTCAGGTAGTTGAGAGTTCAATGAAAAACTATCTGGCAGTGCCACTTTGCGCTCTTGAGAGCAAGTATTCTTCTAAGCTATATACTCCCAAGTTGAAGTCGATGTTTGAACATTTTAAACTTAGGGAGTCATTCATGAAGAGTTTGGTGCTCATTGCGTTTCTCATTTACGGACTCGGAGCCGAAGCTGTCACCGAAGATAGCATTCACTCCATAACGAGAGGAGGTGAGGGTGAGCCTCACTTAGTTAAGTTCAATTCAGGTGAGGTTAAATTTATCGAGCAAGATGAATCGCATATACTTGCGCAATATGAAAAGAAACTTAAAGTTTCGAAAAAGTTATCCCAAATAAGTTTTGACGAAAAAAATCTGTCGCTGGAAGAAACTGGTTTTGAACCTAGTCTCGTCCCTGATGGGGAAATCCAAAAAATCTTTCATAATTTTAATCCCTATATGAGAAGAAAATCAGAATGCTCTGATCGGGCCCACGTCTGGGCCTGGGATGAATTCACGAGAAGCGGGATAAAATCTGAAAAAGCTTTTCTCATGCTCACCGACACTTATATTAAACGCAACCGCTATAAGTGGTGGTTTCATGTAGCACCGATGTTCACAACTACTTCTGGTCAAAAAATGGTGATGGATTTTCAATTTCTCGATCGTCCGGTGACCTTTACGGAATGGAAAAATAATCTTGTGTTTAGTAAACGGGAATGCGTCACAGAATTTAGTTTTCTTGCCTACGATGCAGGTGCCGATCAAACCCAGGACTGCTACGTTAAGTTTGAACCCATGTACTACTACATCCCTGGGGATATCGGTAATCGCGAAAGAGGAAGAGGCAAAACCGGCTGGAGTAGCGGAGAAGTAAAAGCATCTCGTTCAAGAGCATTTTTTAAAGGGAGTCTATAATGAAAGCGAATAATATGTTGGTACTTGTTACACTCCTTGGTCTCGTCTCCTGTGGAGGAGGTGGTGGCGGCGGTAGCGGAAGTTCTGGTAATGGCAATGGCAGCGTTGTCGTACAGACTCCTTCGTCTCAGGAAATGTCAGAAGCCACACCTGGAACTTATTATACCGTACTTCGACCGGTGAATTTTCATTCCAATGGCTTCATCCCATATGGGATGGCCACCTTCACTTTAAAAGGGGATCAACTCCAAGTAGACGTCAGTATGGATGACGATCAAAGAGTTCCTCATAGACAAAGCCTTCATATAGGAGCGCGTTGTCCAGGAGCCTCGGATGATACCAATGGTGATGGTTTAATTGACTACAACGAAGCGATCGCAGTTGTGGGCTCAGTTATTATGCCCCTGGATGGAGATCTAAATTCTCAGATGGGAGGTTCTGGTGTTTATCCCAGTGGGCCTGCTATGACATACAGTAAAATAGCATCACTGTCTAAAATCAATTCTGATTTGTGGAAGGCGGATGAAGATCCTTCAGATCATGTGATAAAATTAAATCCCGGGAAGAGTGTCGGTTTCGAAGGTAGGGTGGTGTTAGCTCATGGTACAACTCAGAACTCATTTCCCACCAGCCTTTCCTCTTTTAGAGGGGAGCCGGCCCATTTATCTCTGCCTGTTGTTTGTGGGGTCTTAAAGAAAATTGAATAGTTTTAAATTATGTGGTCTCAAGTCGTTCTCTTGAGACCACATCTCCCAGGTCTTTTTACTGATCCACTACTGTTTCGAACCCACCGTAAATCATTCTTGATCCATCAAAAGGCATGTTCGTGCCCATCTCTTTCATCTCAGGATCCTCCATCATCTTTTGGAACGCCTCATCTCGCTTTTCTTTCGATGGATATTCAATCCAGCTAAAAAGAATATCCTCATCTTCCTTGGCCTTAACCGCACCAAAAAAGTCAGTATTTTTCCCATGGGGTATATCATTTTGCCAGCACTCAACTACTCTTGTTGCCCCCAGTTCTTTAAATCTTCGGGCCGCTTTGGACGCGTGTTCAATATAGACCGCTCGATTTTTTCGTGGAACAGCAGTAACAAATCCTTCAACATACATAATATCCTCCTGGATTTTTTATTCTCTCCTTTATTTTATTCGTGATTGTCACTCCTGTCTTTTAACTGTCTTTGTGGGTTTTTACTTAAGATACAATTCAGGATAAAGGTCGGGCCTCTCCTATGAGAACTTTGTAGACTGTATTTAGTTCAGAGGAAGTAAGAAGAGTAAAATCGGATTACGGAATTTGAACAAAAATGGTCCTCGAAAGAGGGCCATTTTTTTTGTTTCTATGTTAATCTTCTTCTATGACAAATCCAAAAATATTGATCCCTTGGGGAAATGCTGAAAAAGAGTCCTGGCTTAACGAGCAATCAATTAAACGATCCTATAAAGATGAAGTCCTTTCCAAAATAGAGACTTTTAGGGAAACCTTTGATGTTCACCAATATGGCGCCCTCTCATATGATTCCGATCGCTACCCACTGTTTGTTATAAAGTCCTGGGACTTTGAAAAATCAAAGAAGACGATTCTTATTACTGGCGGCGTGCATGGCTATGAAACCAGCGGTGTCCATGGGGCTCTGGCCTTTATGAAGAGTGAAGCCCCTAAATACGCTCATGCCTTTAATTTTGTCTGTGCTCCCTGTTTAAGCCCCTGGGGTTATGAAACCATTAATCGCTGGAATCCACTGGCGATTGATCCTAATCGATCTTTTTATCCTGATAGTCCCGCTGAAGAATGCCGTCATTTTTTGAAGTACATGAATTCTTTATCGCTTGATTTCTATGCTCACTTTGATCTTCATGAAACTACCGACACTGATAATACAGTTTTTCGACCGGCCCTAGAAAAAAGAGACGGAAAAAAACAGGAAATCTGGGACATCCCAGATGGCTTTTATGCAGTAGGTGACACTGAGAATCCTTGTCCTGATTTCCAACGAGCAGTAATTGAATCAGTAAGAAAGGTCACACATATTGCTCCTCATGATAAAAATGGCATGATCATTGGAGTACCCATCGAGCAAGAAGGGGTAATCAATTATCCTTTAAAAAAGCTTTCTCTCTGCGCTAGCTTTTCAACGGCCAGGTACACCACAACCACCGAAGTGTATCCGGATAGTCCAAAGATCACTGAGCAAGAGTGTGTAGAAGCCCAGGTTGCGGCGATCAATGGTGGTTTGGATTTTATTCTCCATGCGTGAACTCCGAAAGACGAAGATTGAAGGTAAGATTTATCTTTTTCCTGTGCCTGTAGTGAAGGAGAGGAAATACCTTGTTTTCTGCTCGAGTGATCAGGAAGCTCTAGAGGTCATTGAAGCTGTTCGTTCAGGTAAGGTGACGCATCCGGATTTAATCAGTTCTTACTTTATTTTTCTAACACTCCATACTGATAGAGAGACCAAGATTTTCGTTCCTAAAATTAATGGTTAGGATGACTCCCATAGAGGTGTCGAATTAATTCAGCCAATACCACTCGATGCACCAGTGATGAGTGCTAATTTTCTTTCCTTTGCCATAAATACTCCTTACTGCATTTTCATAATCACTTTGATGTATTCATCTTTTTTATCATTAAAGTTTTTATAGGCTTCCGGACCATCTTCCAGATTTAATCGGTGAGAAATCACAAAAGATGGATCGATCTCATCGTTTAAAATTCTTTCAAGAAGTGGTTTCATGTACTTCTGAGTATGAGTTTGACCCATCTTCAGAGTGAGTCCTTTTCCAAAAGCCGCGCCGAAAGGAAACTTATCCAGAAATCCTCCATAAACGCCGGGAATAGAAACTGTTCCTCCTTTACGACAGGCCTGAATGGCGTGTCTTAAAGCATCCGGTCGGTCAGTTCCAATTTTAGCTTTTTGTTTGACGGTATCAATGGCGTTAAGAATGGTGTGGCCATGGGCCTCGAGTCCTACGGCATCGATACAAGAATCAGGTCCACGACCTCCTGTTAGAAATCTGAGTTCTTCGGTTACTGAGCTTTCATCTTCGAAGTTTATGATTTCGGCGCCAATCTCCTGTGCCAGTTTGAGTCGGGCTTCAAAGTGATCAATGGCAATGACCCGTTCGGCACCTAACAGGAATGCACTTTTAATGCACATAAGACCCACTGGACCTGCTCCCCATACCGCCACAGTGTCACCTGGTTGGATATGACAATTTTCAGCGGCCATATAGCCGGTAGGGAATATATCACTCAGAAAAAGGACCCTTTCGTCATCAATTCCAGGCGGGATCACAAGTGAGTTCGTATCCACAAAAGGGACTCTGATGAATTCTGCCTGACCTCCGGAATAACCTCCGTACATGTGAGAGTAACCGAAAATACCCGAACCGGAATAACCATAAAGTTTTTCCGGAATCATGAAGTTAGGATTCGAGTTGTCGCAGGCCGAGAATTCCTGGTCCAGGCAATGATGACAGTGACCACATCCGATATCAAAAGGGATAACGATCTTATCACCCACCTTTACATTTTTAACTAACGGACCTACTTCCATGACCTCTCCCATGGTTTCATGTCCCATGATGTCGCCTTTTTCCATAGTGGGTATAACTCCATTATAGAGATGGAGATCTGAACCGCAGATGGCGGTGGTCGTAACCCGAACGATGGCATCATTCGGATTAAGGATAGTAGGATCATGAACATGCTTTAGAGCGATATTGTGTTTTCCTTCCCAAGTTAAGGCCTTCATAAAAATCTCCTAATGTAATAAGTGTTCTTTGCGTCCGCTCGTCTGACCCTTGGTCGTAGGTATTTCTCCGGTTTCCATTAAGGCCTTCATGCGTCTTAGAAATATTTCAATAAGAGTCGAGGGCCCGTGAGTTTTAAAATTAATCTTTTCAAAATCAGCAATCGCCGTGAGATGAGTGCCACGATTAGCAGGAGCGCTTAAAATGTGAAAGGTCAGGGTACCTTCGAACTTAGACTGAGGTTTATTCCGCCATTCTATCTCATATTGGTCAGGATCGATTTTTCTAGAACTTTCTAATACCAGTTCTAAAAAGTTATCCAGGTTCAGAGGTAAATCCTTAAGGACTTTCTCGACGTTTTGTTTGTTCTGACAAAAATTATAAACTTCTTCCGGGTCCAGAGGGGAGTTGGTACTGCTAAAAAATCCTCTCTCTTTATCGAGGCTTCCTAGGAGACTAGGTGATTCTGTTGTATTCATGTTTACTCCTCTTTTATTTTTCACTCCGGATATAGTCTGCAAGTGGAGTGCCGTTACATAACAAAGTGCAAATTGAGATTTCATTCTTAAAAACTAGGATAAAGCTTAACAAGGAGTTTCTATGGAAACCTCAAAAGAACCTGGAGTCAGTGGGAAGAACAAAGAAGGTAAGACTTGGACCAACTTCGAAGAACTTCAAAAACAGAAAGCTTTCATAGATGCTGTTGATGAAGCGCCGAAGGCCCATAATCTCTACGGTCGGTCCGATTTAAAGAACCAAGAACGGCCAGAGACCAGTAATCTTCTTGAAAGTGAAATCGTTGATGCCTTAAAGCGAAGTCCCCACATGGATTTTAAAGACCTTTTTGTGGAAGTTAATGAAGGAGTAGTCTCCCTCACTGGATATGTGGAGGATATGGCGGAACTACGGGAGTTGGAAAATATCACCAAAAATGTTCCCGGTGTAATCAAGGTCGTGAATCACGTTGAAGTCAGAAGTGATGAGAGCTTTTAGGCTTAGGAACTCTTATGTCGAACCACTCTCGGATATCCATGTCAAGGCCCTGGCCTAGCATATAATTAAAGAGCGCGCGTCTTAAACCGATTCCGAGTTCGTCGTGATCGACAAATTTTTCTTCTGTAAAAGGAAGCTCATTCCGGGCAAAGAGACCATATTCAGATTTTTTGGGTTGAATGATTTTAACTTTAAACTTCTCCGGATGAAGACCAACTGGCGAGTGGGCCGTCAGTGCAAAACGATGCCAGAAGGCGGAGCTTAAATAGTTCTTTTTAAAAAGTTCTCGGACAACTTCTAGGCTATCGATAGTTTCCTGGACCGTCTGGGTTGGAAAACCGTACATGAGATAAGCATGAACGAAAATCCCTGCGTCTTTAAAGTTTTTAGTGGTCGTGGCGACTTTCTCAATAGAAATGCCCTTATCAATAAGTTTTAAAATCCTTTCACTGGCAACTTCAATTCCACCGGTTACCGCTATACAACCAGCTTCTTTCATAAGTTTCGTAACATCAAGAGTGAAGAAAGGATCAAAGCGTATGTTTCCCCACCACTGAATCTTTAGACCCCGTTTTAAAATTTCTTCACTCATGGCCTTAAGGAGATTTGGTGGGGCCGCTTCATCAACAAAATGAAAGCCGCTCACTCCAGTTTCTTTCATGATTTTTTCAATCTTATCTACCACAGAAGAAGCGGTATCAGGTTCAAAGCGCCCGATGTAATCGAGACTCACATCACAGAAGGTGCATTTTTTCCAATAGCACCCATGGGCCAGAATCATCTTATTCCACCGGCCGTCGCTCCAGAGCCTCTGCATGGGATTGATTGTCTCCAGCATGGAAATATAACGAGTCATGTCCAGGCCACGAAAGCTTGGGGCCTCAAGATTTTTAAATTTAATATCCTGGAGTTCAGAAGAAGAGGAGTAGACTACTTTCCCGTCTTTTCGGAACATGGTTCTAAGAAGAGGGCCTGACCCGTCTTTTATGAAGTTTAAAAGATGTTCAATAGGTTTTTCGCCGTCATCGAAAGTGATAAAGTCAATGAGATCAAAAATTCTTGGGTCTTCTAATGAACGAAGCTCCGTATTGACATAGCCACCGCCCATTAAAACTTTAACTTGTGGAAACTCTTTTTTAGTCGTTTCAGCAATTCTTAAAGCTCCTAGGAGGTTCCCGGGAAAAGGGACAGAGAGTCCAATCACATCCGGTTGAAATTTTATAAGGAAATCCCGAGTAACTTCACTTATCCATTCATCCAGAATCGTTCTTTTTTTCAAACGTCTCTGTAGGGGAGAGTAGGACGTTAGGGCCAGAGCTATTTTTTCAGCGTAGCGAGAGAACCCAAAATCATCATCCACTC
>JAEYUK010000187.1 GCA_023432655.1 Pseudomonadota bacterium
AGCTTCTTTCGTAGTCTTTCTCGGCGATTTCTTTGCCCTTGATGACATTCAGACACGGCCTTCTCGTCTTTGGCTTCTTGAATACATTCTTTAGACTTTTGAAGTTCTACAATTCTTTTATCAAGACGCGAGATTAGATTCGCTTTCTTATCTTGGAGGAATTGGCCTTTAATTCTTTCGTTTGCAAGGGCCGCAGTAGTGAGAAAAACCATGGTCAGGACAATAGACAACTTCATACACACTCCCTGTGTTTTTACAGATGCTTTTAGTGTAAGTGGCCCTTATTGGTAGTCAATAGGATCATTTATTCCGGCCTCTTTGAAGCCTCTTAAACGAAGGGCACAAGAATCGCATTGGCCGCAGGCCTTATCGCTACTTTTATAACATGACCAACTGAGCGAGAAAGGAACCTTTAGATCAAGACCCTTTTGAACGATCTCGCGTTTTTTCATGTTGATGACAGGGGTAATGATCTCAATGTCACCGGCCTTTGTTCCTTCTTTAATAAGCTTATTAAAGGCCTCGTAATAAGAGGGGCGGCAATCGGGATAGCCAGGAGAATCTTCGTAATTGGCCCCGATAAAAAGCTTTCTGGCACCGACAACCTCTGCCCAAGATACGGCGAGGGAGAGAATGATCGAATTTCTGAAAGGAACGTAGGAATCAGGAATAATTTTAGAGTCGCCTTGATAACTTTTAACAGTGATCGATTCGTCAGTCAGGGAGCTTCCCCCGATTTGTTTTAGAAAAGTCATATCGATGACTTTTCTATTCTGTTCCGGGATGTGATAGAAATCAGCTATTTCGTCAAAAGCCTTCCTCTCCCTGGCCGAAGTTTTCTGGCCATAATTCATGTGGAGGAAGGAGACGTCGTAATTTTCTTTCAAAGCAATTCCGGCACAGACGAGAGAGTCCATGCCGCCACTAACTAATACAATCGCTTTTTCCATTCTAGGCTTTCTCACACAATTCGGTGATTTTCTCTTCAATGATTTTCACTTTCTTTAAAGCATTGATTTTTTTCTCAGAAAGTTCGCCTTCTGTTTCTCGTACCATCGTATAGAATTTAATTTTTGGTTCTGTTCCGGATGGTCTTAAAAAAAGTCGGTTTCCACTGGCGAAAGTAAAACTTAAAACATTACTTTTTGGTAAAGCAATCATCTTGTTGCTTTTAAGACGAATGTCCGTTGATAATGAGGTCTGATAATCTTCCTTGGCAATGATTTCTTCGCCAGCAAACTGAGTCTCAGGGTATTGTCTGAAGTATTCCATGATACGGGAGATCTTTTGAGCACCCTGGATACCTTCATAATCAAGAGATACAAGTGACTCATAGAAAAAACCAAATTTTGAGTAAATTTCATCCAAAGCATCAACTAGACTCATCCCTTTACGTTTGTAGTAGAGAGCGACTTCTGACATAAGGGCCATTGAACTTACTCCGTCTTTATCGCGAGACTCGTTATGTGGCATATATCCAAAAGATTCCTCAGAGGCAAAAACGAAATTGTGAGGAGACTTTTTCTCTTCTAGTTCTCGGATGAGTCCTGCCATCCACTTGAATCCAGTAAGGGTATCCATGACAGTTCCCCCAAAATGCTCAACGATGGCATTTTGAATAGGTGAGGTCACAATGGACTTTATAACTAACGCTTTTTCTGGAAGGGTTTTCTTTTCTGCTTTAATGGAGAAGACGTAATAAAGCATTAACGCTGCAATCTGGTTGCCGTTCAAAATAGCAGGTTTCCCATGATCGTTAACAACCACACCCAAACGGTCTCCATCTGGATCTGTTCCATAAGCGATGTCCCAGTTGTTTTTCATCATGTAATCAATCGCCATGGCCATGGCCTTAGGATCTTCCGGGTTAGGGGACTTTACAGTTGGAAAATTACCGTCTGGTTTTGCCTGATCAGGGATTGAATAAAATTTTGTAAAACCAAGACGTCGGGCAGTTTCATTACAAGGAACTTCTCCCGTTCCGTGAAGGGCCGTATAGACAATTGAAAGTTCTGACCCATGGGACTTACAAAGTTCCAGGTCTTGAATGACTTTCTTTTCGATAACTTGATAGAAAGCTTCTTCAACTTTTTCATCTGTCCAAATAGCAAGCCCCTTAGCTTCTGCTTCTTCAAAGCTCATGTATTTGATCATGCCCCAATCTGTCAGCTTATTGTATTCAGTGATGACTTCTTTATCGACGGGTGGGACGACTTGAGCTCCGTCATTCCAGAAAGCTTTAAATCCATTATAGATAGGAGGATTGTGGCTTGCCGTAATCATGATTCCTGTCTGGGCCTTATAATAGCGTACGCCAAAAGATAACATCGGAGTGGGAGTTAAAACTTTAAAGACATAGGCCTTGATACCATTCGCTGCAAACACGCCGGCCGCTTCCATTGCGAATTCTTTTGAGCAATTTCTCGAGTCGTAAGAGATCACCGCACTTCCGCCTCCAAAATGTTTAATCACATTGTTAGCTAGTGCCTGGGTCGCTCTTCGAACATTATATCTATTCATGCGGTTTTGCCCCATACCCATAGGGGCACGAAGACCGCCCGTTCCGAATTCTAAATCGCGGTAGAATCTTTCTGTCAGTTCCACTTCATTTTTTGGAAGATCAGATAAAAGATTATTAATTTCTTTTCTATCGGCTTCACTAAAATAGGTATTGTTTCCCCATAAAGTGGCGTTCTCAATTATTTTTGGGTCCATAAGCTTTCCTTAGTTTTATTCGTTATCAAGCTACGGCTGAGATGAAAAAAAGTCAAAAATAACACACAGCAAATACGTTAAGGATCTTGATAGTTACTCCATCCGGAACTAAAATGCCCCCATGTCGAATCCAAAGAATAAACATCCCAAAAATATCCCTGGTCCTTTTTATTGCACAGATCCTGATGATGATGGTGGAGAAGGGTGTATCGCTTGCAATGTTTGCTATGCTGGTGCTCCTGAATTTTTCGCTGAAGATGATTCAGGAAATGCTTACGTAAAAAAGCAACCTTCAACACCCGACGAAATTGCTTTATGTGAAGAGCAGATGGATTCATGCCCAGTAAATTCAATCGGTAAAAACGGTTAACTCTTTTCGATCTCAAGGTTTACCTTTAGACTAATGCTATTAATCTCAAAGGGGTAACCAAATGAATCCTAGTTTTATCCAGGTGGTCGCGACCGTTATCTTCGCTCTCGCCATCATCCATACGTTTTTAGTGAGTAAGTTTGCTCACATCGCTCATAAATATCCGGAAGGATCTATCGGCGAAAACTTCTGGCATTTTATGGCCGAAGTTGAAGCTGTGTTTGGGATGTGGTCGGCAGTCTTTCTTATGATTATGGTTTTTTCAGAAGGCTGGGGCTCACCCATAACTTACTTAGAGAGTCTAAACTTCACTGAACCAGCCTTTGTTTTTGTGATCATGGCCATGGCTGGAACACGACCAGTGATCAAGCTGGCGGAAAAAATCATCATTGCTATTTCTAAACTCGTTCCTTTACCAAGAAAGATGGCCTTTTATATTACGGCTTTAGTGGTAGGGCCTCTTCTAGGCTCTTTCATTACTGAGCCAGCGGCGATGACTGTAACTGCCATCATCTTACTTAAGAACTTTTTCTCTAAAGAGATGAGCACTAAGTTCAAATATGCCACTATCGGTCTGTTGTTTGTGAACATTTCAATTGGTGGAACTCTCACTCACTTTGCGGCACCTCCCGTTTTGATGGTCGCTGGAAAATGGGGTTGGGGCATGGGCCATATGTTCTTCCATTTTGGCTACAAAGCTATGATTTCTTGTATTGTGAGTGCGATTGCGGTTGGCTTTTATTTTAAGAATGAGCTATCTGGTAATTTTGAACTTCGCCCTGACAATACTGAAAAAATGCTTCCTCCAGCGTGGATAACTCTGATTCATTTAGTTTTCCTTGCTCTGGTTGTATTAACAGCTCACCACATGGTTTTCTTCCTTGGCTTATTCTTATTCTTCCTAGGATTCACGGTTGTGACTCAAGAGTATCAAGATGAGGTCCAAGTTAAGTCATCTTTAATGGTAGGTTTCTTTTTGGGAGGACTTATCGTTCTGGGAAGTGAGCAGAGATGGTGGTTACAACCTTTGATCTCCGGTCTTTCAGATCAGGTTCTCTTCTTTGGTGCCACAGGTTTGACTGGTATCACTGATAATGCTGCTCTTACTTATCTTGGGTCTTTAGTTGAACTGACTGATTCTGCAAAATATTTCTTAGTCGCTGGTGCTGTTACAGGTGGTGGTCTTACTGTTATTGCCAACGCACCAAACCCTGCCGGTTATGGAATCTTAAAAGATTCATTCGGACCAGATGGTATCTCTCCTTTAGGTATCCTGAAAGGGGCCTTACTCCCAACTTTTATCGCCATCCTTTGCTTTGAACTTTTACCTAGTTTTATGTAAATCGGGAAAGGGCACTTAGGTGCCCTTTTTTTATGACTGATAACCCAAACGCTTTTAAAAATTTTATCAATAAAGAAGTCACTCGTAAGCTTGCTGAGGCGATTGTCGTTCAGTATCCGTCCTTTAATTCCAGAAAATTCCTTCTCCTTAACCACGAGCTTGATCAATTAGAATTAAAACAAAGAGTGAAGTTAGTTACCCATCATTTGAAGCTCAATTTGGAACTCCCATATCCTGAAGCTCTCGAGATCTTAGCGAAGGCGATGGCTTCCGGGAACCTGAGAGGATTTGAACTTTGGCCATTTTCTGAGTTTATTTCCCAGTTTGGGCTGGACCACTTTGATATATCGCTCAAGGTCCTCTATCAGATGACTGAACGTTTCACCGCAGAGTTTGCGATCAGACCCTTTCTTTTGAAGGATCATAAGAGAGTTCTAAAATTTTTTAATAAATGGGTGAAAGACAGAAATGTTCATGTCAGAAGGTGGGTTTCAGAAGGAACAAGACCTCTTCTTCCTTGGGGGGAAAGACTGCCACTTTTCATCATGGACCCGACTCATACTATTCTGTTACTGAATCAATTGAAATTTGATGAAGAGCTGTATGTGCGAAAAAGTGTTGCGAATCATTTGAATGATATTTCTAAAAATCATCCGCAGGTGGTAATTGATCTTCTCCGTCTTTGGGAAAAAGACACTCCTGCCGTTCATCGTGAAAAAATAGAATGGATCAAACGGCATGCCTTAAGAACTCTTGTAAAAAAAGGTGATAAGCGTGCTTTAAAGATTCTAGGAGTAGGAGACACGAAGGTTAGAATTAAAAACCTTAAGACCCATAAGAAAGATCTGAAGCTTCATGAGGAATTGATTTTTAAATTTGAGATTCAATCTGAAAGTAAAAAGCCACAGAAGCTAGTTGTGGATTATGTCATTGATTTCATGAAATCCAATGGAAAAATGGGAAAGAAAGTTTATAAACTTAAAACCTTAGATTTAGGAGCAGGTGAGAGCAGAGAATTCAGAAAGAAACATTCTTTACGGCCAATCAC
>JAEYUK010000263.1 GCA_023432655.1 Pseudomonadota bacterium
ACCGAGTTAGACCCTGTTCTAAACTGGGAAGAAAGGCAACTGGTCTTCAAAAATTACAAGCAAGAGATGAAGCTCGTTTTAAAAACGAAACTTCGTGCTCATCGTCTTTCGTCTCTTCTTTTCAAGCTCAATTTGATTTCAAAGGATGTCGGGAATTTTCTCGCAAGACTTATTGCCCGTCCTGTAAACAATCTCAAAGGAATTCTTTACCGTTATACCATTGGAAAAATCATTTGGTTTTTCCAGACAGTTAAAAATAACCTGGGCTATTCTATCGCTCTGGCCGTTTACGGCCCGTTTACTTACTACTTTATCACTATGCCAATGAACCCTCATGCCATGCAGGCGGTGGGACATGTTCGTTCGGCCTATTTATCAACGAAGGCCGAATTAAGTAAAATCATCGACAGAAGCTCTGTGGTTGTTAACGATCTAAGTTCTAAAGAGGCCATCGCTACCACTCCAAAAGTACCGGAAGTTAAGGCCATCACGGAAGCCCCTGTGACAACTGACGCAGTCTCGACGACTCAGGCCGCTCCCCAGGCCAATAATGAAGCTATCATGGCCAACATTATTAATCCGTCCCAAGTCACTAACGGGCCTGTCACGGCCTTTGAAATTAATCTAGGTATTGGGCCAAAAGACAAAATTACACCTAAACATCTGAACATGCTTCTTACTACTGACTCAGATAAAGTGGATAAAACTAACTGGTCAGAAAGAATGAGTAACTTCAAACAGCTTCAGATTGCTTATGAGGAAAATATTGAATACGCCTCACGCATGGGACGTCTGGAGCAGTTAGAAACTCAGTACAACTTTCCTATGCAGATTGAATCAACGTGGGAAGAACTTGAACGCTATAATTCTCTTATTTTTAAACTAAGAGAAGAAAACCCAAATCTTTCAGCAAAGATGAAGCAGTATCTCTTTAACGAGATCAATCGCACTCAGCAGCTGCAACTGTATCTTTGGGACCGAATGGGGCGCTTTATTCTCGATCAAGTCTATGTGATGCTCGATCAGGATAACGAACAACAGCGTAGTGACTATTATGTTGGTCGCTCATTTGTTTTCATGGAAGAAATGACCAATATTCTTTCGTGGCGCTATAAGGATCTCAAGAAGCCGGAAGGTTATGAGAAGATTTTGAAACTTGCCGAAGCTTATTCTAAAGCGAGAAAAGAGCATGGCACAGTGATGCAAAACCTTAAGGCCAACTCAACACTCTTTAAGCAAAAAGATGTTTATGACACAAAAGAATTCCGTGCTCATATGAAGCGTCAGTGGGAAATTCTCTTCCTACAGAATGCAAAAGCTGAAGAAGCTTCCAATATGGGTCTTAACATGTACATCTGGTCAGTCCGTAATACTGCCTGGATTTTACAATCGATGTATTCTGCCAAACGTGAGGAGCTGGCCCTCCTTATCAAGCGTGATGTTTCAGGACAACTATTGACACCGGCCGAGATGCTATCTCGCTCTAAAGTTTCTATGTTGTACGAGACTCTTCTCCACAACCTCACTCTTGAGTATGTAGGGATCAGAGAAGAAATTATGAACAGAATCGGGAAAGACATCGAGTCGGCCCAGAGGATGATTGTGATTGATAATCTGAAAGAGTTTTTAAGTGACCGCGACAAACTTGATAATTTAGGTATGGCGAACAATAAAACTACTGCCGGGACTAAAATATGAAAACTAAGCGATCAAACCTAGCTCCTCAGATTCTTATTCCGGCCCTGGCCGCCATTGGAATTTCCATTATTATCTCCACTGCCAAAGCGGAGGTGGTCGAGCTCGAAGAATTCGATCAGGTCAATCTTGTGGCCCAAAGAAACACTCAGAATCAATATATTCAGGGAAGCCAGGGTCAAGTCTTACAAATGGCGATGCCTCAAAAGAGTCTGGCCAGAAGACTTTGGGAAAACACCTCTCTTTCTTATTATCAGCAGTTTCTAGGACCAACGGCCGCCGGTAAAGGCAGTGAGACATATAACGTTTTCCAGGAAGGAATTGATTCTCCGAATTCCGGTCGAGCTCCTTTACAAAGTTTCCATGCCGTTAATTTACGCCACCAGATCAATACTGACTGGGCGATTGGTGCGACTCTTTCCGCAAGTAACGGCTACACGGATGAAGTCCAGAATAAGGACGCCAAAGGATTTAATTTTACGAACCGTCCGGAAACGGAATTCTTCAATGCCCGAGCGTATATCGGGCTGCCTCCTCTAAGAATGAATTGGGCAACCTTATTCACCACAGTGTCCTATGAGTTTCCAACTTCAGAGACTTCCAAAGATCTGGAGATGAAGTATGGGTTAGTATTATCCCAAAGCCTGGCCTTTAGTTTACCAAATCCACGCTGGAATGCGGGGATCATGGGTCAGATCTATCGGATGTATTATAAGAATAATGTCACTCCTCCACCATTCCCAGGAGGAATGCCGACATCTATGCAGACTATGATCATCAGTGGTGGTCCCTATGCAAACTACCGCTTCAATGATCGCTGGATGCTTGGTTCAGTCTTATCCTTTGACTGGGATCAGCGTGGAGTTCAATCAGGATCTCGGGAATTTAATAATAACCTTCCCCATCGTGGTCGCGTGAATTTAACTTATTTTCCTCAGCAGATTAAGTACCTACAAAGTGTAGGTCTTTTTACCCAGGCCCTTTTAAAGTTCAGACCTGACACCACGGCCTTCGGGGCGGATTTCGCAGTACGATTCTAAAGATACTTTGACTGCATCCTGGGCCCGGAATAACTAAAAATCAAACTTCCAGGTAGATCTTCTCTTAGAAGCTCTACCTGATTTTTGTTTCTTCCCCTGCGGTCAAGGTGCTGCATATTGATCGTTGGCACCCCTAAGCACCCTTCTGTCGGTGGCAAATAAGAAGAAGTAGAAAGTGCCCCTCTCATATCCCAAAGAGCATCATCCATGGTTTCATAACTTCCACTCCGAAAGTTTGTGGCCATGAGTCTCGCCACAGGGTCCTGAGGAGTTTTAAACCTTCCAGTTTTCCGGTCAAATTCATTCACTCCTTCAGCATAGGCACCCATAGGTGAAGGCCAGCCATGAACAATAACAGCACGTGAGGCCATGTTAGAGTTATTAGAATCGATGCCTCTTAAAAGAACATTATTTCCAAAACGACTTCCATGAGACGCAGATGTAGCAATAATAAAACCATCTGAGGACTTGAGTGAGCCCGGAACATTCGACATTTGTGGACTTCCGCCAAGACCATCTTGTCCTTTACCGTCATCATTTCCCACTCCGTTGGCCGTCCAGGTGTTGTGAAGGACAATGTTTTTATCCAGATCAATCACAAACATTCGGCGCTCATTGGAAGGACGGGTATAATCTACGATAGTGATTTGATTTTTTTTAGAAAGACTTCCACCGTGCTGGGCCAGCACTTTATCCCTTCCGGCCATGGCCATCATAAATGCTTCCTTAGAAACAAAAGGACATTCCAGTTCACCCTGAGGATTTTTTTTAAAGATATTTGATTTTGCCAAAACCGCTGCCAAATCCGGTTTTAGTTTTTGATTACCAGGACGATAGTTTTTAATAGCGTCCTGTAGGAGCATTCCCCGGGCCCTGGCACCCAACTCTTTCCTTCGGTTTGGGTCCTGAGGGTAAACGGGCATTTGTTTAAGAATCCCATCAACCTCACTAAGGACTGTTGAGTTAAAGTCATACTTCGAACTCAGCTCCTGAAGTACTTGTGATTTTTGCTGGTCATTATTTAAATATTCTAACCGTCTTAAATCTTCCATCAGGATTGACATATACGCAGCACTTGGTTTTTGTTCGGAATTATTAAGCACTTTCTCTGGATCACAAAAGGGAGAGGATAGAAACTCGTTCTTCATTTTTTCATAAGCTAGATCTAACGGGCCCTGGGCCATCTCGGCAATTTGCTGGACCTGTCGGGCCAATTCATGATGCTCCCCAGGCTTTTCTTCCTCACAGACTTCTTCCACAGGAGCACTGGAGGTCCCTGTTAAAATAGGTGCAAATTCTATTTCTTCTTCCTGAGAACTCTCAGCTTCAGAGACCGCCTCAAGGAAACCTTGATCGATCGCCTTCATAGCATCAGGCAATTTTGCATTTATATTCTTACAAATAACCGTACCTCTTTGAGGCGAAGTAAGATCATTACAAATGTCATGGGCCAGAAGGGATAATTCTCTAAGCTCATTGGCCTCTTTACGTGAAATATTCTTTAAGAAATCATAATTATTTCTTTTTTCTTCCTTAAACTTTTTTTCACAATTTCCAAACGCGCTATTCCTTTCTTTTTGAGAGGCAAAAGGAACACAAAGATTTTTTCCAAACAAAAGCGGCTGACATTGAAGTTCTCCGGCTTTACAAAGTCCTTTTTCATAACTAGAGTTCGAGAAACTTGGAAGCTGACAAAGTTTTTTTCCTCCGCTCTTTCTTAGAGAGGAAGGCCAACCGGCAAAAAAACAGTCATAACGTGAATCGGCCCATGCCTCATTGATGAGTTGAAAGCGCTGAAAAAATTTATTTTTCTGAACAACTTGGTGATCTGCTGACTTTTCAATAAGTGCATTGAGTTCTTTTAACGACTGCGTCCAACTAACCCGCATTTTAAAAGAATCATCACGAGCAATCACCGCAAAGCTGTTCAAAAGAACAACAATAAATAGAAACTTGTAAAACATAGGCACTCCTCAAGGGTACCTATCGGATTTTAACGGCCATCACCTTAAGTCCTTGAAAACAGTGTTCTTTCAATAACTTAAAGGCTGTAATCTTTACTCAAGTGGCGAATATGATTGGCAATTTTTTTTTACTCAAGATACACGGGTTACAAAAAACCCATTTGGGAGGTTCGATGAAAAGGTATCTCTACTTATCGCTAGCATTTGCGGCCCTGTCTACGACTCCGGTCTTCGCTCAGACTGCGGATGATGATTGTGATCCTGAATATCAAGATTGTTCATCACCTGGCTCAGTTAAAGAACCAGTAAAAACAATTTATCCCTATAAACCTTACTCTACTGAACACATTAAAAGCCGTGTGAACGCCATCTATGAAGGAACCAACTATATTTCCAACATCTATGAGATGGAGCGCAGAGGTCTAAATAAGGCAAGTACCAAGGTTCAGCCTTGGGGCGGATCTTACTGGCCACTTCACCAGGGAATGGTTGCTAATACTTATCAGGACCGCGATTACGACGTTTTCATCTTCAGCCCAAGAAGAAGCTTTGGCTGGAAGAAAAACGTGCGTGACGGTAAAAAACGTAATCAAAAGGTCTACCCAAAGATCTGGGAACTCGATGAAGAAGAACTCGCAAAGCTAGCACCTTCTGAAAAATATGATCTTCTTTTAGGGGACACCTCTTTTGATCTTACAAACCGCATCTGGAACTATGCAGAGAAATGGGGCAATGAAAAGAAGTGGGGCTTCCTTTCAGCCATTGAATTACCCGATGGCTACCGCATTCCTAAAGCGAATGACTTAATGGCCCTGTGGGAAGGTATCTGTCACGGTTGGGCCGTGGCCGCTGGTCACCATCCCCGTCCGGAAAAAACCGTTTATGTCCGCCTTCCAAACGGAAAGCAAATGCCATTCTATCCGAATGACATCAAGGCCCTTATTTCTTTAACTTGGGCGAACTCAACCATTCAAAGTAATGTCATCTTTGAAGGGAACCGTTGTAATAAGAAAAATCCGGATAAAGATAAATACGGCCGCTATATTGACACTGAACTTGATCGTGATGATTCAACACTCCAGCCTCGTTGTGCCGACGTTCACCCTGGTATTTTCCACCTTTCGATGGTTAACCTGATTGGTGTAGATGGAAGAAGCTTTGTGGTCGACATTAACCCTAAGGCCGCTATCGCGAATCAACCTGTTTCAAGTTATGAACTTGAATATTATAACCCGATGACAGGTGAAGAAGGAAATTTGCGCTCTTCAGTGATCTCGGTTCAAGAGTATGGTGATAAAGACAACTTCGCAGTCTCTCGAAATCCGGAAACGACTCATATCGTAGGTGTGAATGTTGTTCTTAATTATGTAGATTGGGAATACCCACGTAAGGCAGAAACAAACTCTGAAGCCGATGATAAGCTTTCAAAAATTGAATTCAGATATGACCTGGAACTCAACGCCAAGTCTGAAATCATTGGCGGACAATGGCGCGTAAGCAAAAAGGCCCGTCGCCGCAACGTCATTGGTAGTACTGACCAGCCAGATTTCTTCTGGGTGGTCCCACGAGATTGGAAAAATTATTTCCGTCCAGTGAGTGGTCTACCAGAGTGGAATTTCTCAAAAAACACCTTGCCGCCAAAAGAATACGCTGCTGCCGCAAAAGTTGCACACAGCTTTGTTTACGAAGAATCGGCACGGTACTTTGGAGTTTCTCCACAATGTCCGGTATTCCCGGTCGAAGGCGGGGCCCCAATAAAAGTTGACTGCGAATTTAAATATCCACGTCCGCAGCCACTTATTCAGGTAGTTGAAAAACTTCTCGAAGAATCAAGACGCTAAATAATCAAAAGCTCCACTTTTAGTGGAGCTTTTTCATTTTAAAGGTCTTAGTCGCAATATCTGTAATAATGTATCCAATGGCGTAAGG
>JAEYUK010000302.1 GCA_023432655.1 Pseudomonadota bacterium
CTTCAAGACTACTCATCGCTTGAAGGGCCGTTTCCAGAGATTCTTCAAGTTTGAGAATGTTATTTTTATACTCATCCTCAAGCTCTAATTTTTCCGTCGCAATTTTTAGAGCAACTAAAACAGCAACATCAGTATCTCTCAGCATAGGGCGCTTGTTCTTGAGTTCCTGGATTTCCAGCATAACAAGATCAATCACTGCCTTTGCATTGTGACTATCATTAAGCGAAGGTCGATATTTAACCTTGCACCCTAAAACATTAAACTCTTTATCCTGACTTTCGGTCATAAAGATAAGGTTAGTAGAGGGCCAGATAAAAGTCAATGAAGACGGTGAGCTAACCGTCCTGAATTCAAGACCTTAAGGAGCCTCGAGGCCAACTAAAGTTTTAAGGTAAAGATCGAGATCAAAGAGGTGCAAGTCTTCCACCGACTCTCCAACTCCTATATAGGTAATTGGCACTTGAAGCTGGTCCACAATTCCTACAGCACTCCCCGCTTTGGCCGAACCATCACATTTAGTGAATATGATTCCAGTAAGTTGAAGGGCCTTGTTGAATTCCTGGGCCTGTTTTAAAGCATTCTGTCCGGTGATCGCATCAAGGACTAGCAAAACTTCCTGAGGGGCATCGGGATTAATCTTACTCATCACCCGCTTAGTTTTGGTCAACTCATCCATTAAATTTTGGTTGGTATGAAGTCTTCCGGCGGTGTCGATTAAACAATAATCGTAATTTTCTGAGAATGCCTTAGCAACTGTGTCATAAGCTACGCCGCTTGGATCGGCCCCGTCTTTGGCCCGAACCATATCAACTCCGGCGCGGTCGCACCAAACTTGGAGCTGATCCACCGCTGCCGCCCTGAAAGTATCACAAGCACCAACAATAACCTTGGCCCCTTGACCTTTGAGCTTAGTCGCAAGCTTTCCAATGGTGGTAGTTTTACCCGCACCGTTCACCCCCACAATCATAAAGACGCGGGTTTTCTTTTCTGCGGAATTAAAATTAAAAACATCCTGATGAATATCTTTTTGGACCGGTTCCATCTTGCTTTTCATGAAACCAAAAACCAACTGCTGAATTTCTTCAGCGGTTTTACCCTTTCCTTCACTCTCTAATTTCCCAAGAAGCTGTTGCACCATCCCGGTCGGAATGTCTGCGGTATAAAGCACTTCTTCTATTTCATCGAGGGCCGGTGCCGGACCAGAAAATAAATTTCCGATTTTTCCCCAAACCTCAGAGCGGGATTTTGATAACCCGAGACTTAAACGCTCAGACCAAGAGACTTTCGGAATTTCGACTGGTGGAACTTTCTTTTCTTCGAGCTTCCCTTCGATCTTCTCTTCAATTTTATGAATTTTATCTTCTAATTTCTTTTCAGCTTTTTTGAGACGCTGGAGATAATAAAAAAGTGCGCCGCCCAGGACAATAAAGCCACTGACGTAAACTTCAATATTTTCCATGACAATACTTTGAAAATCCATGATGAGTCCTTTTTAATGCAAGCTAGTATTATCTTTCAGAAGACTCATAGTAAAGTCGTAAGAAATCCCAAACCATGCCAGCGGTGGCCCCCCACAAAAGGTGGGTCTTAAAATTGTCCGTCAACGGGAGAAAGGTTCCGCTCCGGATGGGATGATAAAGAACAGGTGTTTTGGTGAATCCGTTTCGCCATGCAAATTCCCAAAGTTCTTCTTTAATGAGTTCGCGCCAGGGATAAACCACCATATCATCCCATTCACCATTACTTTTAACGGTGGCCATGAAGTCATGAGTTGAAATAAGTAACTTGCAAAGCACAGGAACAATCGGCTGAAGCCTCGCCGTCATAACAATCGGAAGATAACCTAAGAATTCAAGATGCTCTCGTTTAAGACTTGTTTCTTCTTCAAATTCTCTTTGTGCCACAACCCAGGGATCAGCTTCACCGGTCTGTTTATGACCGCCGATGAAGGCCATTTGACCACCGTGGGTAGGCATACTTTCTGAGCGTTTAATGAAGAAAACATTCTCTTCATTAAACAAAAAAACAACCGCCCCTTTCCACTCATGATCGTGGAGGGTATGCTCAGTTTGAACTAATTGCTTTATTCGGTGGAAGTCCATGCGTCGTCGTTACCAGTTTGAACTCATTCAGATTATTCGAAACTATTTCCAGGGGCAAGGCTTCTTAGATGTCTTAACTCCCCCCGCCGTCGAAAATCCGGGAATGGAAGTCCATATTCATCCTTTTCAGCTCCATTCCGTCCAACAGAAAAAATTAAAACCAGCTTATCTTCACACCTCGCCTGAGTTTTGCATGAAGGAACTATTGGCGAGCGATGAAGACTTTAATAAAATCTTTACCCTTTCCTATTGTTTTAGAGATGAGCCCGACTCTCCTATCCACCGCTTCCAGTTTTTGATGCTTGAATGGTATCGAAAGCATGAACGTTATGAAAGCATCATGGAAGATGTCGAAGGTCTTATTAAATATGTCATTCAGGAAGGCACAAAGAAAAATTTCCCTCTACGGATCTCTCATCCTCAGATGATCAGAAAGACCATGCAGGAACTTTTCCAGGAAATACTTCAGATTGATATCTTAAACTACCTGGATGTTCCTTCGATGACAAAACTTCTAAAAAATTATCCTGATGTACCGGTACCAGAGGCAAAACTCGAGTGGGATGATTACTTTTTTCTTCTCTACTTAAATAAAATTGAACCGAAGCTTACGGAATATCCACTTCTCATGATCAGCGAGTTCCCGGCACCCTTAAGTGCGCTTTCAACTCTTAAAGAAAATGATCCCCGAGTGTGTGAACGATTCGAGGTGTATATTAACGGAATTGAGCTTTGTAATTGCTTTAATGAACTTACAGACGCAAAGGAGCAAAGGAAACGCTTCGATATGCAAAATGATTTAAAGCAAAGACTCTATCACTATCAGCTACCAGAGCCTCGACGTTTTTATGAAATCATGGAGCAAGGTTATCCGCCTTCGGCCGGGATTGCTCTCGGGGTTGAGCGCTTACTCCACTCTCTGTTTGAAATCGAGAATCCATTCTTTTACTAATAGAGCTGCTGTCCATTCATCACCGCATGAAGTTTAATGATGTATTCAGACTTAATATGCTGAATCGGCATACTCTTGGCCCATTCATAATGATAGGTAGCTGAAGGATCACTTCGAACCTGTGATTTTAAATGCACGCTATACTTCTGAGCGAGATCCGCTGAAAAATTTGCGTACCAGCGGTAAAGCATATCAAGATCTTTCACTTCATAATACTCAATCAGGTCTAAGCCTTTTTCAGTGAGAATTCTCTTAATAGAATAAAGATTAAGTTGATTCAAAGAGTCCTTATTAAAAGTTTGGTTGAGAAATACCTCACTAAAATGAAGACTAAAATCCAGGAGCTGCTCGGTTGGTTTCTCAGGAATACTCTCCAGACCATTGTAAACATCATCTAAAACCAGGGCCTGGTAAATTCCTTCACGGGATCCACCCTGATCAAGCGTATTAAGCCAGTTGGCCAGATCCTCATCTTTAGCATCAGTCTTGCGAGTGACTAAAAACAATTCCTCAATAAACTTATAATCGAACTGCCGCTGACGTTCCTTGGGAAGTTTATCAAATTCCGTAGGCTCCTTAATTTTTTTGGTATAGCTTCCAACATCAGTGGTGCTTTTTAATTGAACAGGAATTTCCGGCATCGTGATGGGAGAAGTTTCGACCACCGCCCTCGCCCCTAACAGTTTGTTACTCCATTCAGCGCCAGCTATTTGGGTAATCACTTCTCTCAACTTAGCTTTCCAAGTTGGCTCAGTTCCGGCTTGAGCAAAAGCATTGACACAAAGACATAAGCTGAGAATAAAGATCAGTTTTTTCACCAGATAACTCCTTAAATTTGCATGTGATTAGTTTAAGGTGAAATGGTCATCCATCCTACTAGGAGATTCTTGCCTCGAAAGCTTCAGAAGTCATTTTGCTCTATGATAGGTGGCGGAGAACTTTATGTTTGAACGCTTTTTTTCTAAGAAACAACGACCGGAAGATGATGTGATTGTCAAAGCGGTGGTGACTCAAACTTCGGCCCTCATTAACGATCTCTATCATCAAATTGATTTTCGTTTTAAGGAACTTTCGGCCCAAGTGAAAGAAGTGGAATTAGGTCTAGCTCAAATGGAAACAAAACTTCTCACTAAAGATTTAAAAGATAAGCAGGCCTATGGCCTGCTTCATTATAAACTTCATGAGGCTAAAAATAATAAGCTTAGTGAAGAGATCAAAGAATTAGAATCAAAACTCAATCCTAAAAATTTTAAAGACCAATAATCTTTAAGCTGTAACTG
>JAEYUK010000346.1 GCA_023432655.1 Pseudomonadota bacterium
AGCTCCGGCTGATCATAAACCACATCATGAATGTGTTTTTTATCGATGAAACAGACGGCCGCATCTTCAATGACAGTGGCCGTTGCAGTGTAGTTTTCTTTTCCAAAAAGACTTCGGTGTCCGATGACATCTCCAGGTCCAGCAATGCGAATGATGGATTCTTTTCCGTCATTTCCGATTTTAGCAATCTTAACTTTACCTTCATTAATGCAATAGAGCCCAAAAGGAGGATTGCCTTGAAAGAAAATGGTATGGCCGCGTTTATAATTGTTCATAACTTTATGCCGGCTAAGGCCTTCAAGAGAAGATCTTTCTAAAGCACAGAAGATGCTGTCTTGTTTATGTGAGCAATGTTCGCATGGTACAATGTTAATTTTAGGCATGAATTTCTTCCTTTTATGAGGGCACAATATCATAAAAAGAGAGGAGGAATGTTGACCTGGATCAGCTTTTTGCGCTTATTTGAAAAATCTTTTTAAGTTCAGGGGATTTCTTTTCTCTCCCAAAACTTCCAGTAGATACATGAGAAAATCATCAGTAGTAACGATCCCAATGATTTCACTGGCGGAGGATTTCACGAGAAAACAAGATACCTTCAATTCAATCATATCCCGGATAACACTTTCGATAGGATCTTTCTCACTGATTGTGTGCAGGGTGGTTGTCATAAAATCAACCACCTTCTTATGATTTTGAATATAGTTCTCGCGTCCTGTCTCTGAGTTCACAACAGTCATGGCCCGCCCAACGTCCCGGTCGCTCAAGATACCTATAATTTCGTCAGAATGATTAACTACCGGAAGGTGGCGGATGGCCAGTTTTCTCATCAATTGTTCTGCTTCAATCATCTGAGCATCACTTTTAATGGTATGAAGATTCCGGGTCATGATTGATGTAATTGTCACGGGTACCACCTCATTTAATAAGTATATTTCCGTGCATCGTCTTTAAAAAGGCCAAAGTGGCCGGCCAATCGAGTCAGGTTAAATTGTTTGACTAAACTTCACCGCCGTTCTTTGCTCTCTTAAGTGATAATCAAAACTCATGGCCACATTTCTTACGAAGACTTTCCCCAGCTCTGAAAGTTTCAATTTGTCTTTTTCAAATTCAACTATCCCATCTGCTTCAAAGTCTTTTAATTCTCTCCTAACATCGTCCCAGTAGGGTAAGGATGGATCATTCAGTGTTGTTTCATTCTGGCACATCAGATCAAGGATGATATCCTGAACTAACAGATCACTCTTACTATGGATGTGCCCCTTTTCAATGGGAAGCTTCCCTTGCTGCACTTTCTCTTCATAACTTCTTACATCCTTAATGTTTTGAATAAAACTTAAAGACGAATCCGATATTGAAGTAGGGCCTAGGCCCAGAAGAATGGGTGACTTCTTGTCTACATACCCCATGAAATTTCGGTGCAGATTATTTTCTTGTTTTGCCTGATACAAATAGCTACCAGGTTTTGCAAAGTGATCCATTCCTACATCATGATAGCCATGTTCTTGTAAGAGCTTTTTACCCAAATCATAGAGTTCTCGTTTCTGTTTAGGAGAGGGGAGATCGGCATCATTAATGAGCCTTTGATTTTTTATCTTATCTGGCAAATGGGCGTAGCTATAAAAGGCAATCAGGTCGGGGTTTAGTTTTATCACTGTTTCAATGGTCTTATAAATGGAAGCTTCAGTTTGTTTAGGAAGACCATAAATCAGGTCGAAGTTCAGAGAGTTAATTCCTCGCTCTCGGATCTTTTCTACCAATAATTCTACCATTGCCGGTGACTGGTGACGGTGAATGGCCTCTTGAACCACGGGATCGAAGTCCTGTATACCCAAAGAAACCCGGGTAATTCCATTCCTGGCCAGAATATCGAGATGCTCTGTTTGACAGGTGCGGGGATCAATTTCGATGGAACCTATAAATTGATTAAGCTTATTTTGTGTGAGGGCCTTAATTAAAAGGTTTAGATTTTCGGGAGATAAAAAGGTAGGTGTGCCTCCTCCAAAATGGAGGGAATTTATATTTGGAGTGAAGCCCAGTCTTTCCTGGTAAAGGGACCACTCCTTTAAAACCATATCTAAGTATTTTTTTTCTACGCTATGATCTTTAGTGATAATCCGGCTGCATCCACAGTAGTAGCAAAGGCTTTCACAAAAGGGGACATGAACATAGAGATCAATGCCCTTTTCAGGATCATAGGAATCATTCAGATGTTTAATCCAAGTCACCTCTTCAGGTGTTTCCTGCCAATAAGGAACGGGCGGGTAACTCGTGTATCGGGGACCTGGTCGGTTATACTTTTCGATAAGTTCATTTAGTGTGATCATGGGCCTATTATGCGCTGATTGAATTATGAATAAGATGACCCAGGTCACGTTTTTGAAAACTTTTTCTTAAAGGTGTCATGCTTAACTTAATGAATTTTGAGTGCTTGACCTTCTTCAATCATGGAGCGAAGGCTTATCCCTTTAGTATAGTTCCCAAATAGCATGAGTCCGGGTCTGTCTTCTAAAAGACGTGTGATGTTTTGTATCGCCTTATAACGATCGTAATTAAAAAGGGGCAGACCTTTTTGCCATTGAGTTAATTTGCATTCCTTAATCATTTCAGGATTAAACGCGGGAAAAACTTCCTTGAGCTCTTTAATCGCTTCTTCTTGGTTCAAAATTTCTTTATTGATACTGTTGTAGCAGTGGCCTTTATAATTTTCAGGAAAAAGAGCTGAGGGTTGGATCACTCCGAGAATTTTCTTTTTATATTTTTGCGGTACCAGCATCCCAAAACATTGATGGAGCTGTGGTATCTCTTGCTCTTGAAAGAAAGTGAAAGATGTTATCGAACGGTAGTGAATCTTTTTCAGCTCCTGAGAAATATCGGGAGCATCGTTTATCAGGAGTTCTGAAGCATCAATGGCATCAGTACAGATGACGGTGTTAGGAGTGAGCGTGAAATGCTCTGGAAGTGGTTTTATATGCTCTTCGACCTTTTCATGAAGGACATTGATCAGCGTTTGCATACCGCCAGGAAAACTAATAGAGCCTTTAATCTTTCCTTTCTCTGCACTGACACTTTTCTTAAGAGTCTTAAAAAAATTGAAGTAATTTTTAAAATTTTGGTCTTTGGCGATTGTAAAGAGACTGAGAAAATGAAGGTCCCGGGCCTCGGCTGCGTGAATCCCTTGTAGGGCGGGAGACAGCAGTTCATCAATCAGATCTTGGCCCAAGAGAGGAAGAAAAACTTCTTCTACAGTCGAATCCTCTCGGATAGCAGGGAACTTTTTCCCTATATTTAGTAGCCCTCTGAATAAGAGTTTTAAACTAAACACAGAGTGAGGGCCATCTTCTTTCCAGATTCTTCGTTTTAGCTTTGGTGTTGAAACGAGGTAGGGGATCTTTAATTCCTCAATAAACTTTTCGGTAGCGAGATTTATGTAGAGTGTACTTGCGGCAGCTTCTGCCGGCCCTAGGGAGGTTTGGGTGGTGGCAATTTTTCCACCGACACGTTTTTTTTCATACAACGTAAACGGCACACCCATCTTTTTTAACTGGTAGGCGAGGATGAGGCCTGCGATGCCTGCTCCATAGATCGTAACTGGTTGTGAGGGAATAAGGGTTCCTAGCATGCTATTAAGTTCTCATAAGGCAATGCTTATGAAACTGATGTATCTCACATTATTACCTGACAAATACAATATATAGTGGTTGTCATGAAATTGACGCTAAAAAACACTAGATATTGATTGACGGAAATTTAAAACAGGCGAATCATAAAACTAAGCAAAACATTCTCGGAGAGTATCAATGAAGATAAAAAGACAGTTTACCAAGAAAGGTAAAGGCCCTTACTCAGATCAAGTTTATGTAAAAAAAATCAGTGAGATTAAAAATCTCGACGGCTCAAGTAAAATGGCCATGGAAGTGACGGTCCCAGAAAGCTGGTCACAGGTGGCGGCAGACATTATTGCTCAGAAATACTTCAGAAAACAGGGAGTGCCTCAGTTAGATGAAAATGGTAAGGCCCTTCTGGATGAACACGGTAAACCAATCTTAGGCAGTGAAACCGATGCTCGTCAGGTCTTTAATCGTTTGGCCGAATGTTGGACTTCCTGGGGACTTCGTTACAACTATTTTGACACAAAAGAAGATGCTGAAGCCTTTAAAGACG
>JAEYUK010000362.1 GCA_023432655.1 Pseudomonadota bacterium
CCATGCTTTCTTTAATCGGTGAAGGGGTCAGAGATGCTATGACCCTAAAGAATAAAAGGTTTTAAAAAATGAAAGATACTGCTTCTCGACTTGCTGGATTTAAAGATTCCATCTTCGGTGTGATTTCAGGACTCGCCAGAGAACACAATGCTGTGAACTTAGGTCAGGGTTTCCCTGATTTTGATGGACCCGAGTGGTTGAAAGAAGCAGCTTTTAAAATGATGCAGGAAGGACATAACCAGTATGCTCCCTTTGCTGGCACTGTTCGTTTGCGAGAGGAAGTTTCAAAATATTATGATCGCTACTATCAATTAAAGTATCGCGCCGACAATCAAATCACTGTAACTGTCGGGGCCACGGAAGCTATCTATGTCGCCATCATGGCGATGATCAATCCAGGTGATGAGGTCATCATTCTGGAGCCTTTTTATGATTCTTATTTAACTTCAATCAAAATGGCCGGTGGCATACCCGTCCCTGTGACATTGCACGCACCAGATTTTACGATTGATCGTCAGGAATTACTAAAGGCCATTTCTCCAAAAACTAAAATGCTCATTATCAATAATCCTCACAACCCAACCGGTAAAGTTTGGAGTAGAGAGGAGCTTTTAGATATCGCCGAAGTTTCTCAGAAGCATGATCTTTATGTCATGTCTGATGAGCCCTATGAGTTTCTTCTATTTGATGGGGCTAAACATATCCCCATGGCAACCCTTGATGGAATGTATGAAAGAACCATTACCATCTCAAGTGCTGCTAAAACTTTTGGGATGACTGGTTGGAAAATTGGCTGGCTCTGTGCCAATGAAAAAGTGACTAACGCTTGTAGATTAGTTCATCAGTTTATTACTTTTGCCGTTGCGACTCCGCTTCAGGAAGCCGTGGCGACAGGACTATCCCGTCTTCCGGAGTACTTGCCAGGCTTCGTTGAACTCTATCAAGGTAAGAGAGATCTTTTTTACGGAGAACTTAAGAAGCTGGGTTTTGAGTTTCCAATTCCCAAAGGAACCTTCTTCATGATGGTTCCCATAAAGAGTAAGACTCAGTTAAAAGACGTTGAGTATGCGATGAAGCTCATTAAAGAACACAAAGTGGCAACAGTGCCACCTTCAGCTTTCTATTTAAAGTCTACTGAAGGTGAGAACTATTTAAGATTTTGTTTTGCTAAAAAAGATGAAACCCTTAAGCAAGCGGCGCTTAATCTACAAGGCCTGTAACTTAATTTTGGTCGTTTTGTTTTTTCCATCGCGACGATATTTAACTGAGACTTCATCACCAATTTTTTTGGTTTCAAGGATCTGGTAGATATCGTCTAAGCTATTTACGTTTTGACCATCAACACTCAGGATAATATCTCCCAGATAAGTGCGTCCGTAACGGTCTTGAGTCATGCCTTGAATTCCTGCTTTGGCAGCTCCGCCTTTTTCATCCACATAAGAAACGATAATGCCCTGATCTTTTCCGAGAATGCGCGCTTTCATGGAATCAGGAACGATGCCAATACCTAAACCAGGACGGATGACTCGTCCATGTTGGATGATCTGAGGAACAATTGCTTTGATAGTATCTACCGGAACGGCAAATCCAAGACCGGCGCTCGAGCCACTGGTTGAAAAAATAACAGTGTTCATACCGATGAGTCTGGCCCCAGAGTCAAGAAGTGGACCACCTGAGTTCCCCATGTTGATGGCCGCATCAGTTTGGATCATGTCATTAATTTTAACACCACCGATGCCATCAATTTTTCGCCCTAAGGCCGAAATCACGCCGGTAGTGAGAGTGTAATCCAGACCAAAGGGAGAGCCGATGGCGAAGGAATATTGGCCCACCTGGAGGTCTTTGGAGGATCCCAAAACGAGTGAGTGGAGTTTCGCCGGTTTTTCCTCTAATCGTAAAACTGCAACATCTTTCTCAGGCGCCGTTCCGACAATCTTGGCCTTATATTGTTTAGGATCATTATGGAATGTGACCACAAAATTATTGCCACCTTGAACCACATGGAAATTAGTTACGATATGGCCTTGATCATCCCAGACAAAACCCGACCCCGCACCTTGGGGAATTTCCACTTCGCCGTAGAAAAAGTTACGCGCCAATTTAATATTAGAAACGTTCACTGTTCCGGGTAATGCTTTTCGATAAATTTCGATGGTTTTAGTTTCGACGGGAAGCAAATCAGCTGCCCAGCTCATCGTGCAAAATAGACTTAATACGATGAATAGAGACACTCTCATACCTGACTCCTTACTTTGACTAACTTGGCCCTAAAAGTATAATATGTTTTAAATTAACACCCAAGAGGAATTCCAGAATGACCACTGTCAGCAATCCCCCAGAAATTAAATATTTCAATCGTATGACGGGGCAGCACGAAGTTGAGAAAGTTTATGGAGATAAATTCATTAAATTTCTTTACACCTCAGTGGCGGGACAAACTATTGGGAACCTCGTTACAAACAAGTATTTCAGTAAGTTTTACGGGGCCTTTCAAGATTTACCTTCAAGTCATCGCAAGGTCCGTCCGTTTATTGATAAGTTCCAGATTCCGATTGATGACTATGAGCCAGGGACCCGTCCCGCTCTTGATCCACGTGATTCTTATCGTACTTTTAATGAATTTTTCATTCGTCGCTTCAAACTGGGTAAACGAAATTTTGTGACTGAGCCTGATCGTATGGCCGCCTTCGCTGAGGCCCGCTATGTGGGTTTTGAAGCGATTAACGAGAAAGGGCTCTATCCGGTTAAAGGTCATTATCTTCTCGCTAAGGATTTGATTGGGAACGCTCAGGTAGGAAAAATTTTTGAAGGTGGTCCTTTATTAATTGCGCGCCTTTGTCC
>JAEYUK010000002.1 GCA_023432655.1 Pseudomonadota bacterium
GCCTTAGGTGCCATACAGTTCCAGAAGAATGTGTGGTTCCAAACCTGGGCGGCTTGATTGAATAAAACGCCTTGTGAACTCATGATGATTTCTTCTAAAGACATATTTTCGTGTTTAGTGCCTTTAATGAGTTCATTAAGTTTATCTACGTAAGCCTTGTGGTGTTTACCGTGGTGGTAATCAAAAGTTTCTGCCGAGATATGAGGCTGAAGAGCATCCTTGGCATAAGGCAATTCTGGTAATTTATGTTCCATAAAATCCTCCATGGGGTGTTAATTGAATAAATTTACTCTCATGAGAATAAGCTCGAGACTGATACACGTCAACATAGAGAGCTATGTGTCATAAGGTTTAATAGAGTCAAGTTGACTTTGACAAACCGTGAGTTCACAATTTTTGCAAATGAAAATCTTAATTATTTTGTTACTTTTTAGTGGCTGTTCACTCTTTAAACCTGCACCAGAGTTGACTCCAGAGTCGCGAGAAATTCCTGCTTGGGTTTACGCACCTTATGAGGCTTGCAGCGAAGCCACTGAACTCTGTGCTACGGGGGAGGCCAAGACTTCTCAGGAAGCAGGAGCGGAAGCCAGAAAAAATCTTGCCAGTATCTTTGAAGTCAAAGTGACTTCTGAGTTTTCATCTTATGCCTCTGCTTCTCAAAGTTTTCCCGGTCAGGGACTCCTGAGGGAAGAGATCCAGAAAACTTTGGCAGAGTCTGTTGATCAGGTACTGGAGACAGTTCAAATTAAAAAACGTTTTAAACAAGCGGGTCTCTCATATGCTCTGGCCTCTTTGGACCGGGTTCAGGCCAGTGAACTCCTGAAGGGAAGAATCGATAAAATCGATGAGGAGTTGAATGTTTTGTGGGAGCGCCGTAGTCGCATGCAGTTTCGTAAAATCGTCAAGCTTTACCTCGAGAGAGAGAAATTGAATGAGCGCTATTCAATCGTTTCCGGGGCCAGTCTTCCGGCCAGGATGACCTATGGGCAAATTATAAGTTGGAAGGAAGCTAAGCCTAAAGAAGGGCAGGTGGTTCTCCGAATAGGTCAAGCCCCTGATTGGATGGCAGAAAAAATTAAGGAGCTTTTGACGGAAGCCGGCCTTAAAATAGTCAAAGGCGACGCACGAAAGGCCCTTTCCATGAATGTCGACTCTATTAAGGAGTACATTAATGTTACTGGGTTTGAAAAATATACTTTTACTTTAACCATGACGAGTTTTGAAAATGGTGAAAAAAACAAAGTATTGGCGGTATCAGAAACTGTAACAGGACGCAATCAAACAGATGCCCTCCTAAAACTCAAAAACTTTTTTAATGATTACATTGAACAACATTTATCTGATTTACATTTAGACTGAAAAAAGGAGCTCTATGATGAAGCTGATGTCTGTATTGTTGATTCTTGCTCTCGGTGTGTCCTGTTCTTCCAAGAAAAAAGTTAAGGATGTCGATAACTCGGAGACGATCTCCCGTGACTATCTGGTAAGAGATGCATCTTCTACGACCCGCCCTGGCTGGATTGAAGACGCTGAAGTGTGGACTGCTCAAGAGAACATGGACACAACTAAGTTCCGTTATTTTTCTTTCGAAACTGAACCTAAAGTAAACAGAGAAATCGCCTGTAATCTCGCTCGTGCAAATGCCCGCGCCGATATCGCAGCAGAAATAACGACTTTCATTCAAAAATCTCTAGCTGCTTCAACAGAAGGGGCCGCATCTATTGATGCCAATAACCCTAGAACTCAAGCCATGAGAGAGTATGTCTCCAATACTCTAGCTGAAAAGGTTCAGTCTTTAATCAATGGTGCTGCCGTGATTAAAACTTATTGGGAGAAGAGAAATTACATGCAGAAGATGGGGGCGAAGAAAGATTATATCGGCTTTACTTGTGCTTCACTTATCCGAATGGAAACAGATCGTCTGAAAGCTGCTATTGATAAAGCTTCGGAAGATCTTGTTCGTCAGGCGGATGATCCAGAAACGAAAGAAAATGTAAAAAAAGCACTTGAAAATTTAAGCGAGGACTTTGTTAAGGCCCGCCATGGAGAAGTTTAAGGAGAACCTATGAAATTTGTGATCCCTTTTTTAATGATGTCGCTTTTGGCAACTTCCTGCGGAAGTTTTAAGGCCAAAAGAGTAGATGCCAGTGAGTCAGATGAAAAAGGTCTTTCTATTACTGACAACTGGATGAGCGCTGACACCAATCAGGCCATCGCAGATGTTATCAAACAAATGAAAAATCATCCTGGCTTCAATCGAATGAAAACACGTTTTGGAACTCCCAAAGTGTTCATAGCTGAAGTTCAGAACCAAACCTCGGAAGCTTATTTTCCGATCGGGGACTTGAACGATGAGCTTCTGAATGAACTTTCGCTCTCCGGTGAATTTGAGTTGGTTGATAATCAGGCCCGTGAATCGGCCCTGAGAGAGATTACTTATCAAAATGATGGGATGGTTGATCCTTCAACGGCCAAAAAGATCGGCCGTCAAACTGGAGCCGATATTTTGATTTTTGGTAACGTTTATATGAAGCCAGAAAAACGTGATGGAAAGACGATTAAGGAATATTCAGTTAATATTCGTATGACTGACCTAGAACGCGGTACTGAAGTTCTTCGTACCCGCACAAAAGTTTTCAAGTATTCTGAAAAATCCAGCGTCGGATGGTAAAACTCTCTTCTTTTTTTCTTTCGATTATACTCTTCATGCTGGTGGGATGTGCCACCAGCATGAAGGATATTATCAATGATTACCGTGGGGCCTACCTGGCCGGTGAGTATGGGAAGGCTTCGAAACTTCTTAAGAAAACTAAAATCCATGAATCCCGAAGAGACATTCTTTTATGGCATATGGAGAAAGGGACACTGAGTTTAGGTGAAGGAAAAGAGGATGAGGCCATCACTCATTTTCAAACCGCCCTGGATATCATTGATAATCTTTATACCACCAAAGTTTCAAATGTTCTTACAAGTCTCATTTTAAATGATCGCTACGCTGACTTTCAGGGGGCCAATTATGAGCGCTCCTATG
>JAEYUK010000074.1 GCA_023432655.1 Pseudomonadota bacterium
TGTCCGGGCTTCGGAGTCGGAATTATCGTTTCCTGGAACATGGCCATGTTTTGGGTACGTATGTATTCAGGGTTGTTAGCTGCAGCATTCAGGAAGCGGGATTCTCCGTCAATGAGACGTGCTCTTACCTTAATCGCCTTAACATTTTCAGTTACATTGATGTGAAGTCGGCTGCCTTCCTGAGCGGAGACAGTAAGCTCTTCCCTCAGAAAACTTTCAGCACTTTTATCGATAATGGCCGTAACAGCAATGATGGCCAGTAAATCTTTTGAGTCTTTCGCAATGATCCTAATTTCTCCAAAAGCTTCTCTCTGATTCCCAAGTAATTCATCGATCTCAACATCTACTGAGAATCTGCTGGCGGAAACACTTACCCAGAGCTCCCGCGCCCCGGAAATACCCTTTGAGTATTCAATATCCACAGGAACTAAAAGATTGGTCGTCGCATCCGGTGCTGCAAGATTTGACAGCTGACCTGTTAAAGTCACACGGTAACTTTCCACGCTGGAAGCCTCTGATCTCTTCACAACAATTCCTTGAGCGCTTGTTCCGTCCAGACCTCCGCGGTTAACTGTATGGGCAACAGAAGAGAATTTTAGGCCGCCAATGAGTTCGCGATAGATATTAAGGGCCTTCTCAATTTGAGGGAGTCCATACCCCTGAGAGATAAATGGTTCGTTTACTAAACGCTTAGATGATAGTCTCAGTGCTTGAACCACCGTATCAGCATGAACTTTTAAATTTTCCTGTTTGATAGCAGAGATTAAAACGGCTGCTGCTCCGGCCAGTGCCGGTGCGGCCGAGCTGGTTCCGTTAAAGGCACGGTAACCAGTTGAAGAGTTAGAGTGAGTTAAGCTTGATAATGGAGAGATCATAGTCGGGCCAACGCTTCCGGCACCAGCACCACGGCTGGAGTAATAAACAACACGACCTTCTTCAGGAAGACCAGTTGTTCCCCAGACTCTTTCATCTAATTCTTTCGAAACATAGGCCCCTGCAACCATGACAGATGATGGATACATCATTCTGCGATTGAGAGAACCAAGACCTGGACCATTGTTACCGGCCGAGAAGGAAATAACGATGTTATGTTTTTCAACAATTGCGGCCAGAGCTTTGGCCATAAAAGCTTGCGACTTTGCATTGGTGTAAAAGAGAGAGTAGCTCACATTGGCCACTTCTGCTCCTTCTTGCGCCAGCCAATCTAAGGCCAGAAGAAAAGTCCCTAGTGTGTACTCGTTTTCATTTGGTTTATTGGTGTTTTCCGAAAGGTCATAATCAGCAATTTGTGAACCTGGTGCCACACCATCAAAGCCTGGAAGGTTACCTTGACGGTAAGAGGACATCACACTCGCAACTCCTTCTCCGTGGGCGTCGTCAGCTTTTTCGGGTTGAAGGATTTTAATTTCTTTTTTCTGAAGATTCACTTCGGCCATGATGACCAGAGTTTTATTTTTAGGAAGAACAAAGAATTCACCCGTTTTTTTGAAGGTCCCTTTGCATTCCTCATTTGAGAATTTTTCATCAAGGTCAAGATCAAGACAAACTTTTTCTCCGTCGGCCGAGATGGTCGATTTAAATGAACCAATCACTCCATCCTGATTCAAGTCCAGTTGACCTGAGAAACCTACACCTTCTTTGATAAGGGCAGTATAACCTTCATCACTGGCTTCCATTGGGTAGGTACTAAAAGAAGATTGTGAAGTTTTGGCGATAAATTTTCTTTCGCCAGTAGATGTTCTTGAAAAACCGATTTGATTCGGAGAAATACCGTCATCGATTACGCCAACAATAACGCCTCGTCCATCGGCCTTCGGATATTTTTTCCAGAATTCCAGAATTCCAAAATCTTTCTTTGCCAGATAAAGAGCGTTCTCATCAATCGCTCCAAAGTCGGATTTTTGAACATCGATTGCAGTATCAACGGTGTAGTCAAAAAGATCGTTTACAGGAATTTCTAAGCTACTCAAGGCCTGGGAATCACCAGTGAGGCGGATAATCGTATCTCCACTCATGCTGATTCCGGCATCTTTTAAATCTCTTCTAAACTGCTCGGTTACATTCGCTCCTACCAATAAAACAGACGTCTCACCGGATTGACTCTCTGGTAGGGAAAGTTTTTTCGTTTTTGTTTGAAGGGGTCCGCCGCAACTAACGAGTAGAAGTACAGAAAGTAAAGAGAGCGACTTGATCATAGCTGGTTCCTCGTATCCGTTTTAGTAAGCTTCATCATACCTTTTGTAATTCCTTGCCTTAAGTCGATTGCAATTTTTACATGGCCACTCAGAGAATAGACAACTAAGTAAAGTATTGGATTTACTTGGGATGTCTGGCCAGTAGACAGGGGCTTGGTCCAGAATAGAGGGTATGGAGCCTCAAAAGAAAAAGCGTAAATATCGTTTTTATATACCTTGGTACACCCATGATCAAGAGCTTTACGATGAAGAGGAGAGGGAAGAGGATAATTGGGTTAACTATCTCCGTCGAAATCTATCCCACCCAGAAGGAATGGAGAGTCCATTTCCTGATTCAAGTTGGAGCTACGCGACCGGTGGTTCCTACTTTGATCATGAATCCGATAATCAGGATGAACAAACTGAGACCTCTGATCCAAGCATTCACGATAAAGTAGTCAATGCTCTTTATGAAAATGAACTCATTGATGCCTCAAATATTCGGGTCGTGGTTCTCAATGGAATCGTGTGTCTGTTCGGGACAGTGAAACGGTATCTGGAAAAAAAAGAAGCGGAGCGTGTGGCCGGCGCCGTTCATGGAGTCTGGAGTGTCAGAGACGAAATAATCATTGAAGAAGCTCAGTGAATAAAGGACTCATCCATGGGGATTTGTCGCTGGGGTTCTTCTTCATCCAGGGCCACGAGCACACTATGTAGCTCATCTTCGGATAATGTTTCTTTCTCCATCAAGGTCGCAGCTGCTTGATCCAGGACACTTCTGTGTTGTTCTAAGAACTGATAGGCCCTCTCATAGGCCTCCATGACAATTCTTTTAACGCTCACATCAATTTCATTGATAGTATCATCTGAAAGCACTGTTGTACTAAGACTCTCTTTATTATTTAAAAAAGGTGAACTAGGCTCTTCATAAGCAACATAACCGAGTTCACTCGTCATCCCAAATCTCATAACCATTTCGCGTGCGATGGTTGTGGCCTTAACTAAATCATCGGAGGCGCCAGTACTTAAGTGTCCAAAGACCAACATTTCGGATGCCCTTCCCGCCATAAAAACGGCCATTTTATTTTCCAAATCTTCTTTCGTTAGGATATAGCGATCTTCTGTCGGGTGCTGGATGGTATAGCCCATGGATCCTATGCCATGAGGAATGATTGAGATTTTGTGAATCTTATCATCCTTATTAAGCGCATAACCAACCAAGGCGTGGCCCATTTCATGATAGGAAACAATTTCTTTTTCTTTTTGGTTAAGTACTTTACTTTTCTTTTCAATGCCCGCCACAATTCTTTCCATGGCACGGGTGAAGTGATCCAGAACGATTGAATCTGCTTTATCTCTCATGGCAATGATGGCCGCCTCATTCACAAGATTAGCGAGATCCGCACCGGTAAAACCAGGAGTAATAGCTGCAATTGAATCCAGGTCAACCGCGGGTCCAAGCTTAACTTTCTTCGTATGAATCCTCAGGATGTCTGTTCTTCCTTTTCGGTCTGGTTTATCAACGACCACTTGTCGGTCAAATCGTCCGGCCCGGAGAAGAGCGGGATCAATCATCTCCGGTCTATTGGTGGCCGCGAGGATAATGATTCCTCCTTGTGTATCAAAACCATCCATCTCAACCAGGAGCTGATTGAGAGTTTGTTCTTTTTCATCATTACCAGACATAATGTTCGAGTGCCGGGTTTTTCCCATAGCATCGAGCTCATCAATAAAGATGATACAAGGAGCAGTCTTTTTGGCCTGCTCGAAAAGATCCCTTACTCTGGCCGCTCCAACGCCCACAAACATCTCCACGAATTCTGCACCACTGGTGGAAAAAAAGGGCACACCTGCTTCACCGGCAATCGCCTTGGCGATCAAAGTTTTCCCAGTGCCTGGTGAACCAACTAACAAAATACCTTTAGGCATTTTGCCGCCCAGGCTTTTGACCTGGTTGGTATTTTTTAAAAAGTCGATGACTTCTCTTAACTCTTCCAGCGCTTCATCTGCCCCCGCCACATCCTTGAAGGTTGTCTTGGTATCCTTTTCCACATAGATTTTGGCCTTGCTCTTTCCGATCGACATGAAAGAACCGCCACCGGCATTCATCCCTTTAAGCCCACGCCGGAGAATGAAGTACCAGAAGCCAATAAAGAGCAGAGTGGGTAGGAAAAAGAGAATGAAGTTTCCTAGGAAAGTTGATTGCCCTTCACTCGCATAGACAATGTCATACTTATCAAGTTCGTTAGACAAGTCGGTGGGGACTACCGTTGTTTGAAAGACTGTTTTTCCCTCAACAGGATTTTTGAATTCACCAGTCGCCGTTTCGCCGCGGATTGTGACACTTTTAATATCGCCTTTTTCCAGATGATACTTGAACTCACTGTAAGGCATGCGGTCCATGGATGCGCCTTCCAGACAACTACGTAAGATGAGAACCGTTATTAGGCCCAGGAAAAGGTGATAGTAGTTGAAGACAAATTTTTTATTGTTTTCAGTTTCCATTGTTGAGCATGGTAACGGGAAAAAGAGTTCTAATCATGGCACCAGGCTCAAGATAACTGACTAACACTCTTATCGTTTTTTTAATATTAAGTTGGACGAAACTCAGTGCAGACCGATACTAAACTGATCCTTCGTTAATAGCAGCAAGGAGTCTTTTATGGAGTTTAATACAGTGTGGGAAAATGGAATGACTTTCACTTCGAGGATCGGAGGTCACTCTCTCATAATGGATGCGCAATATCCTTTAGGGCAGGATAGAGGAGTGAACCCCAAAGAAATGCTTGCTGCTTCTTTAGCTGGTTGTATCGGTATGGATGTGGTGGGCCTTCTTAAAAAATACCGTCAGAATATCGAAAGCTTTTCGATCGAAACAGAGATGAGGCAAAGCGACGGTGGATATCCCATTACTTTTATCGGAGCTGATCTTACGTTAAAGTTAACTGGTGAGATCGATGAAGCTTTGCTTCTTGAAACAGTTTTTCTGTCGAGTCGAAAATATTGCGGAGTCAGTTCGATGCTCTCAAATTCTTTTCCAATCAATTGGTCTGTTTACTTGAATGATCAAAGGTTAGGCTCAGGTGGGGCCATGACTCAATTTCTTTTCTCTTTAGAGTAGATGAGAAGGAATCCTCCAGGCCGCATGGGTATAAATGTTCATAAGAATAAGACCCTGAGCACTAGAAGGTGCAGGAAGTTTTCCTTTAAGCTTAACGATTTCATCTATCGCCCGATCCAATTCTTTTGTTTTTAGCGGTAATTCATCAGCAATCTTTTCCATCCTTAAAGCAGCTTCCTGGAAATTGGCGACTCCAGTTACTTTAAAGGCACCAGCGACCTGTTTTAGCGTGGTCTTTAATTTTACCAAATATTTTATTTCTGTATTATTCTTTTGATTAATGCGGGAGAAAGCGAATGTTTTCATTTCACGCATAACTGTGTCGTAGGCATAGAAAGGAACAATCCGATCAAAGTCCCAACCCCAGGAGACTTTTTTGACTTGTACACCCTGACAGGCCGTCATGGTAGCATCATCCTCCATATTTCTGATCAGAACATCTTTAGTGGCCGAGACGAGTTCCAATCCTTCACTTAATTGACACTCGTACAGACATTCAAATTTAACCCGACGAGGATACTGAACACTAAAGTCGCTATCGATATAACGTTTTGAATCTAACCTAGGGGAGCAATGATTAAGAGGTATTTCACTGGAGGCATAGGCCCCAAGTGTAAAAAATAAAATCGAGAGGAGAGCAGTAGAAAAAAGCAGATGTTTTAATTGATTTTTCATGACCCAGATTTTAGGCCGAAGTTTTGAAGGAATGTTGGGTCTTTGTAACTTTTACAGAGGCTTAAGGTCACCTTTGACTCTTAGGGCGATCTTCTCTCCATCGTGCCATTCCTCTAAATAATGAATTTTATTTTCGTTATCCGCCATGAGAGTCAGGTAGTAAGTTGAGCCATCCTCAGGATCATAGTAGTGATACTCTAGCTTTTTCTCGGAGACTTCTCCCATCTCCATGTCTCCATGAAATAGTTTTCCATTCTTTATAGAAAACTCAAAGGCATCAAAAGAGGCCTTGAGGAAACCACAGCTGTAGCCCCCTTGGTGGAGTTTAAATGCTTGCGGAGTAGTCTCTAGTTCTAGAAAAAATTCTGAGCATTCATAGTGTTTTCCTGAATGGAAGACCGCTCTTCCTGATCCAGAGAATTTCCCGGTAAAACCAGCGAAGGCGGGATAAGAGAAGAGGAGAAGGAACAAGTATTTCATCGTGAGGACTGTCCGAAGAGAATTTTCTTAGCTTCTTCACTTAGAGGTTGATCAGTATTTATTTTTTCGGCCAGTTCATAGGCCTTTATGACTGCGGGCCTTTGGGCCATTTTCTCGAACCATTTTTTAAGATGAGGGAAGTCATTTAAATTCTGGCCTTGTCGCTCATAGGGAACAATCCAGGGATAGATGGCCATATCGGCGATGGAGTACTCATTGGCCACCCAATCCCGGCCTTCGAGCTGTTTATTTAAAACTCCATAAAGACGGTTAGTTTCCTTGGTATATCTTTCTATGGCGTAAGGAATTTTCTCGGTGGCATAGACATTAAAATGATGGTTTTGACCGGCCATGGGACCTAGTCCTCCCATTTGCCAGAAGAGCCACTCGGAAACAAGGGCCTTCCCGCGGGTGTCTGCAGGAATAAATTTTTTAGTTTTTTCTGCGAGATACCACAAAATCGCTCCGGATTCGAATACGGAGAGAGGTCCTTTTTGATCATCCGGGAGATGGTCCACAATGGCGGGAATCCGGTTATTGGGAGCTATTTTCAAAAAATCAGGGGCAAATTGCTCACCCTTTCCGATGTTAATGGGTTTTATTTGGTAAGGCAGACCACTTTCTTCAAGGAAAATGGTGATCTTATGCCCATTCGGTGTGGTCCAATAATATAAATCAATCATAGTTACATCCTCGTTGGGAATAGCTTAGCTGGAACATTGCGAGTCATTCAAGTTTCTGGTAACTACAAAGGATGGATTTAGGAAATCTAAACTTATTTATCAAAATGATTGCTCAGGAATATCCACTAACCAATAGGGAGATTGCTGTTTTAACCAATAGATTACTGGCTGATGATAAAGAATTTGAAATGGTTTGGAATCGTTTCAAAAATAAAGAGCGGTCTTTTTCCGGAGGAGTGGATCCTTTTAAACAACTTTTAATGGAATTGGTAAGCTAAGGAGTTAAGAGACTATCAATGTCTCCACCGACGAGCTGATCATTAATGAAGATGTGACAGCCCGGGGTTCCGTACCACTTGGTTCCGATGACCACTTTACACAGACCTACATTTTCGATGGGAAAGAAGTATTGAGTTTTAACAGACAAGAACCAGTAAAAGTTCTCACCCATAATTTTTCCATTTAAGTAGTAACTTTCTCCATTCATTCCAAGAATAGACCACCAGTTTTTTACTTCAATTTGATGGCCATTATAATGATGAGTCCAGGTTTTATGAAACGCCGACTTTCGGACAAAATCCTTGAATGTGTTTTTCATGAAGAGATTTTAACCAAAAAGGGATGGATGCTTGACTAAAGATTTGGAATTTAAGCTTTCTTAAGTTTTGTTCATTTAATAGACACAAATTTGTTAAAAAGTGATTAAAAATTAGGCACTAATCCCTGGGTCTTTATCTGCCGATAGGTGGATTATGGAAATGGTTAATTACTACGTTACAACTTTAGGAAATGCTTTTACCAAGCTTTTGCCGTTATTTATTTTCCTTGTTGGTGGGTATTTTATCTTCATTCGAATGCCTTTTTTGTTTTTCCGAAAAAGCCTGGATAACCAAAAGAAACAGGAAGCCGAAAGTAAAAAAGAGGTCGCAGTTAAGGATTATACGGTTGAAGATTATTTAGATTTTCAGCGTAAGATGAAGCAAATGAATGGTGAGCAACCCAAGTTAGAAGCCGGGGGCCATAAAAAGGAAGAGAAGAAGGGTCAGCAAAAAGCTGAACAAAAAACCGAACAAAAGAAAACAGAACAGAAAGACCAACGGGAGAAGGTCCATAGACCAACTCCGCCACAGGGAATATCTCCGGAAAAAATTTTTGGTTTCCAGGAGAATCAGAAGATTACGAAGTCAGAACTTAAGAAAAGATATTTCGAACTCCTTAAAGAGAATCATCCCGACCGGGTTGCCTCCATGGGAGCGGATTTCAAAAAACTCGCCGAAAAAAACACCAAAGACATTAATAGCGCCTACGAGAAGCTCAAAAATAAAGCAGCTTAATAATCAATATAATGAAGAATATGTGAGACTGCTTCTTGGAGCTGATTGAGTGGCATGGTTTCAAGAGGAGGCACATGGATGAAGCCACAGAGTCTAAAGC
>JAEYUK010000080.1 GCA_023432655.1 Pseudomonadota bacterium
GTGGGTGGCCCAACGGGTGTGGCCAATTCCAATATTAGAAAACGGCTTTTGAATTTGAAGTAACTCTTTTAAATTTTCGAGCTTCCCTTCTTTTTTGATAATTTGGAGTTCGTTATTTATTTTTAAACAAATACCGGAAGAATCGTACCCGCGATACTCAAGACGAGATAAACCTTCGATGATGGGTCCAACTGAATTATTCGGGCCAGAATAGCCGACGATTCCGCACATAAAATCTCCAAAATAAGAGTAGAAATAAAGTACTTAAATCTAACATTTCAGAGGAGATCTTACTAGGTTTACGCAAGGCTCCTTAGGTCTTTTTCGTCTTAAGAATTCGCTTAGCGGCTCCTTCTTTTATTACGATCTGTGGACGAGAGATGGCAAACCCGCCGTGGGGTACATTTTTGGTGATAGTTGACCCTGCTGCTACGAATGCGTCATCACCTATTTCAATCGGAGCTACTGCCTGACAGTCGGAACCGATGAAGGTATTTTTCCCAATTTTGGTTTTATGTTTGTTCGCTCCATCGTAATTACAGGAGATAAAGCCACAGCCGATGTTAGTATTCTCACCGATCTCTGCGTCTCCAATATAACTTAAATGAGAAACCTTCACCCCTTGGGCCAGCTTCGACTTTTTAACTTCAACAAAGTTTCCAACTTTAGATTCAGCTCCAATATCCGCTCCTGGGCGTAATCGGGCCATGGGCCCAATGGTTGCATGTGAGTGAACAATCGCTTCTTCCACATAACTATGAGCGAGAATGGAAGCATTGTCGTGAATCGTACTGTTTTTAATGAAAGCACCTGATTCAATCGTCACATTCTTTCCAATCGTTGTCTTACCTAAGAGTGTAACATTAGGGTAAACAACGGATCCCACAGCTATCTCCACATCGTGGTCAATATGGACAGTGGATGGATTGAGAAACTCCACCCCATCCAGCATTAATTTTTTTACTTTTCTCTCTCTTAAAAGACCTGTTACGGAAGCTAACTGCTCCAGGGTATTAATTCCTAAGAAGGGAACTTCCGAAGGGAACTTAATCGCCTTCACGGGGTAGTTATCCTGGAATAAATCCGTGAGATAAAATTCCCCCGATTTATTCTTATTATCAATTGAACCCAAGACAGCTTTCACATGTTTTGTTCTAAGAATATAAAAACCGGAATTCACTTCGGTGATGTTACGTTGAATATCATTCGCGTCTTTTTCTTCCACAATATGAAATCCCTCATTCCCATGAATTATTCTTCCATAGCCTTTTGGGTTTTGGGCTTCGAAGGTAGCAGCAACACCCACAAGGCCTGGATGAGACTTTAGAGATTCAAACAGCGTGCAGAATTCGTGAGCTTGGATCATGGGAGTATCAGCACAGGCCACCAGCGTGTAATCAAAATCCCAAAAATGAGGCAAATCATTAAAACAGGATTTTAATGCGTCTGCCGTTCCGTTCTGTTCTTTCTGCCAGGCGGTTTTCAATTGAGATTTTGCCGGGTGCTGAGAGAGCCAAGCTTCTAATAATTCTTTTTTGTGGCCTACAACCAGACCGATTTCAGCATGAAGAGAAGAGATTTTAGCAAACTCAAGAGCTGCATCCACAACATAATCCACTAAAGGCCGACCGGCGGTCTTCGCCAAGGCTTTGGGAGTCTCAATTTTCATTCGAGTTCCCTTACCGGCTGCCAGAATTACTAAACCAATAGAATCACCCATAAAAATCAACCTTTTTGCTCTGTTTTTTTAAGCTATTGATTACTTTGATAAATGGCTAAAAACACACTTAGCACTTTACCAAAACGAACGTGTAATCGTAGGAAATTATTCCAAATTTTTCTTCATTTTACATGAAATATCTTTAAAGCGCCTTCGTTAAAAACCGATTGAGGAATAGTAAATGATCTTCACGGAAGAGAGACATACGCTAGAGGAGAAAAAGTATGGTAACGAATTATGAGGGCGAAGCAATTGTTTTCAAGGAAACTCTCCCTCTCCTGCCAGTTCGCGATCTTGTGGTTTATCCGTTCATGATTTTACCATTATTCGTAGGCCGCGAGACATCTATTAAAGCTGTAGAAGAAGCTTTAAACAACACCGACAGACTGATTCTCCTGGCATCCCAGAAGGATATTGTGGCCGAAAGCCCGACTCCAGATGAAATCTATCAGATGGGTACTGTTGCCATGATCATGAGGATGAGAAAGCTTCCAGATGGAAGAATCAAAATCTTGATCCAAGGTTTAGCTAAAGCACGCATCACTAGCTTTGAAGCGACTGAGCCTTTCTACCAGGTAAAGGTTGAAAAAGTAGAAGCAGTAGAAGTAAGTGCGACCCCTTCAACAATTGAAGCCCTGGCACGTACAGTGAAGGAGAATCTCGAGAAAGTCATTTCTTTGGGTAAAGTTCTTTCACCGGATATTTTAATGGTGCTGGAAGATATTAATGATCCAGGCCGTTTGGCAGATCTCGTTGCTTCAAACTTAAACTTAAAAGTTTCTGAAGCTCAAACTGTCTTAGAACTTCTAGACCCGGTTGAAAGACTAGGTCATATCAATCAGATTCTAGTAAAAGAGCTAGATGTTCTGGTCCAACAGGCGAAACTAAAAGCTCATAATAAAGATGATCTTCAGAATCAGAAAGAGTTCTTCATCAGAGAACAAATCAAAGCGATGAAGCAAGAGCTTAATGATGATGCAGATAAAAACGATGAGTTTGCTGAAATCCGTGAAAAATTAACGGCCAAAGGACTTCCGCCAGAAGCAGAAAAAGAGGCCATGAAACAATTAGGTCGCCTGGAAAGAATGCATCCTGATTCTTCTGAAGCGAGTATTCTTCGTAGCTACCTTGAGTGGGTTGTGGATATCCCATGGTCCGCAGAATCCGAGGAAGTCACTGATCTTCAGTTTGCTAAAGAAGTTCTGGATGAAGATCATTTTGATCTCGAAAAAATCAAAGAAAGAATTCTGGAATATTTAGCTGTTCGCTCTTTGAAAGGTGCCACCGCTAAAGGACCTATCCTATGCTTCTCAGGACCTCCGGGTGTAGGTAAAACCTCTCTTGGTAAATCCATTGCCAAGGCCACCGGTCGGGAGTTCGTAAGAATTTCTCTGGGTGGTGTAAAGGATGAATCAGAAATCCGTGGTCACCGCCGGACATATGTCGGTGCCATGCCAGGTCGGTTTATTCAGGCGATGAAGCAGTGTAAGACTGTGAATCCAATTATCCTTCTCGATGAGATTGATAAACTAGGTTCGGATTTTAAAGGTGATCCGGCTTCAGCGATGCTTGAAGTTCTTGATCCAGAACAAAACTGCACCTTCCGTGATAACTATCTTAATATGAGCTACGATCTTTCAAAGATCATGTTCATTGCTACCGCCAACGTACTGGAGCAAATCCCGGGACCACTTCGTGACAGAATGGAAGTGATTAACCTCGCCGGTTACACGCAGGAAGAGAAAGTTCAAATTTCTAAAAAATATCTCATCCCAAAACAAATGGATGAGCATGGAATTAATGATGAACACATTCAGTTTCATGATGAAGGTGTTGAAGCGGTCATCGCGGGTTACACTCGTGAAGCTGGTCTTCGTAACCTTGAAAGACAAGTGGGTGCCCTATGTAGAAAGGTCGCGAAAAAAATCGCTTCCGGTCATCATGGCAAAACTCACATTTTCTCTGCCACAGTTGAAGAGCTACTGGGTCCACCACTTTATTCAAGAGAAGACTCAAATGAGTATGATGAAGTAGGTGTTGCCACGGGTCTGGCCTGGACAGCAGCTGGTGGAGAAATCTTGCACATTGAAGCAACTAAGATGAAAGGTCGTGGCATCACTCTTACAGGACAACTGGGTGAAGTCATGAAGGAATCGGCCCATGCGGCTTTGGGTTTCATTAGAAGTCATGCCTCCGAACTAGGTATTGATGAAAAATTCTTTGAAGAAAATGAAATCCATATCCACTTGCCGGCCGGTGCCATCCCAAAGGATGGTCCTTCAGCAGGGATTACTCTGGCGACTGTCATTACTTCTCTACTGACAAACTCTTATATCAGTAAAGACATTGCCATGACGGGTGAGATCACCCTCACAGGTAAAGTCCTACCGGTGGGCGGTATCAAAGAGAAAGCATTAGCGGCCATGCGTGCAGGAATTGAAACCATCATCATTCCTTGGAAAAACCAAAAAGACCTTTTGGAAATTCCACCGCAGTATCGCAAGAAGATTAACTTCATTCCGGTGAAGAACATCCAGGAAGTTTTAGCGATCGCATTAGTAGACTGGAAAGGTCAACTAGACCTTGATCAGACCAAAAGAAAAGATGAGAGCGAGAAAAGACCTCGCCCTAAAACAAATCAAGTCGCAGCTTAATCGAAAGGCTCCCTCCGGGGAGCCTTTTTCTTTCCATCTCCCTTAAATTTGATATCCTAATTTCCATGAAAACAATTTCTGAACTTAATGTCGTAGTAGTAGATGATTCGGATTTTTATCGTGGCATCATCATTGATATGTTGAAGGATATCGGGGTTGGCACGATTAAGGATGCGGCCAGTGCCGAAGCGGCTTTAGTTGTGCTCAGTCAATCCAAACCAGACATAGTCATTACTGATATCGTCATGCCTGAGATCAGCGGCATTGAACTTACAGAAAAAATTAGTCAAAATTATCCTGACATTGCAGTAATAGTAATCTCCTCACTGTCTCAGGAACACATTGTCCTGGAAGCTATTGGGGCGGGGGCCGGAGACTTTATTGCTAAACCGGTGCAAAAACAACAGCTACTTGATTCTTTAGAGAAGTTAGCCAACAGATAAGCAGGTAAACATGGAAGTCCTAAAGCCGATTGAACTCACCCGCATCTCTGAATTAAAGATCCTCCAGAACGTGAGGCTCATTCATCGACAGGATTTAAATCCCGTTTACTCTAAAGAAAATCTACGTGTTCAGTTTGAAATCACTGGAGAAGTTAAAGGTGCTATCACCTGTTATCTGTGCCTTGACGGTCAAGAGCTTGAGGATAGAGATAAAAATTATATTTTCCCACTTTTTGTCGAGGCGATGAATATTCTGGTGGGTCGTCAGATTTCTTTAGATGATGAGCTTAATTCCTATAAGCTCCATCTATCCACACCTAAGATCAGTATGATTTCAAAAGAAATAAATACATCTCACCGTATTGTCACTCAGAAGTATGAGCTTGAACTCATGGACCGCTCTTTCACTATATTAACGGAATATGGCCTGACTGCTCTTAACTAGGATTCATGATGATTACCATTCTGAAACATTGCCTTACTCTTTTTATCTTTATGTGTTTTTTGACAATCGAAGTTAATAATCGACCAATTTTCAATCATATCTATAAAGTGATTTCACCAGCTACGACTTATGTGCAAGATTCAGTAGAAGGTTTATTTAATAAATCAATCGCGGGGACCAAAGAATATTCCAGGAAGCTTTTTGACAATTCTGTCCCTCGTGTAAAGGACTCCGTCGATTCAAAACTTTCAGGGCGGGCGAAGAAAAATGCAGAGCCGCTGGAGAGAGTTACTGAAGAAGATCGAAAGAAACTAGATCAACTCATAAAGAACCACTAACTTCTCAGGTCCAGCAATAGTGGACCTGAGATTCTTTTATAACTTAGCGTGCAACGGCCGATTTAACAGTTTTAGACTTCGGCTGAACAGTCTTTATGACTTTTTCCCGACTCTCATTCATGGCGATACAATCTGTATCCACCTGAGTCGCAAAAGAAGCCGAAGTTATCATTAGTGCCATCATCATAATTATTAGTTTCATAGAGTCCCCCTCTAAAAGTTTGTACTCATCTATTTCCAAGATTCGTGCCAAAAGAGTTCGGAGCAAGTGGTTGTTTTCAGAAAGGAGATGGAAGCTAAAGTGTATAAAAAATCAGAGGGTGTAAAAAGAAAGGACACAGAGGGGTTTCCTCTGTGTCCTGATCATGGGTCATTAC
>JAEYUK010000129.1 GCA_023432655.1 Pseudomonadota bacterium
CTTTGGGGTAGGGATTTCCATGCAAGATCTTTCTGAACAGCTTCGGACCGCCAAACTCTTGGAAGAAAACCAGGTAAGATTTAACTTTGCTCAGGACGCGGGCCAGATTGGTGCCTTTGAGTGGGATGTAAAAACGGATAAATTTCTCGCGAGCCCTCAGTTTGAGGCGATTTATGGCGTGAGTTCTATGCAGGCCCTAAAAGATTGGGAAAAGTGGATTCATCCCGAAGATATCGTGAGAGTTAAAAGTTTTATTCAGGAAACGATTTTCACAGAGAAAGAATTTAGTATCCATTACCGAATTATTAATCAGGATAAACAGCTTAAGTGGATTCTTGCCCGGGGTAAAACTTTTTGTGATCCTCTCACAGGAAATTTACGCATGATTGGAATCAATATCGATGTCACAGAACAAAAAGATATTGAGCATAAGCTCCGTCTAACGGAGGCCAATCTTCTCCATGCCTTAAATACCCGGGATGAATTCATGGCGATAGCTTCTCATGAATTAAAAACTCCTTTGACCTCTTTAAAACTTCAAAACCAGCTATATCAAAAGAAAGTGAAAAATAGAGAGATGACTTCTCTTGATCCAGTGAAATTATCGGCACTTCTTGAGAAGAATACCCGTCAGATCGATCGCCTCACGCGCTTAGTGGATGATATGCTGGATATTTCTCGCATTAATACGGGAAAACTCTCTCTTAAAAAAGAAGTGGGAGAGCTTAAGTCCATCCTGGAAGATGTTCTTAGTCGTTTAGAGGAACAGTTCATCGCCAGTGGCTCGGGAATCCCTAGAGTCCTTTGTATGGATCAAGTGACCGGCGAGTGGGATCTCATGCGACTTGAGCAGGTGATGGTTAATATTTTATCCAATGCGATTCGCTACGGTAGAGGTCAGCCGATTTCTATCTCCCTTAAAAATCTTCCGGGCCACGTTCATCTGGAAGTAAAAGATCAGGGACAAGGGATGACCAAATCTGATCAGGAGAAAATTTTTAACCGCTTTGAACGGGGGCTTCTTGCCCGGGAGATCAGTGGTCTGGGGTTAGGGCTCTATATCTCAAAGCAAATCATTGAGGCCCATGGAGGAAAAATCTGGGTGGAGAGTCAGATAAATAGTGGTTCAACTTTTCATGTGACGATCCCGAAGATTTCATTTCCTAACCTAGAAGAAAATTTGTCATTGGTATCACCAGCATCCCTCCTAGAAACTGAGACAACTTAAGTCTTTTACCAGCGCTATAAGATTCTTCAATTTCAAGTGCCACAGAGGTCATCATCGCTCCACCCGCCAAAGAGAGAAGAAGAGGCAGAAGGACAGTGGTTTGTTCGATTAAAAATCCCGCCATCACCGCTCCGGAAAACTCCAGAACTCCGGAACCAATACCACCTAGGATCGCGAGCGGGAGTCTAAGACCCAGGCCTTTTAGAAGAAGAGTTAAAAGAAGTCCCTCCACAATGTTTTGAACCGAGAGAGCGACTTGTAAGGGGATAGCTTCATTCAGGGCCATCCCTGCAAGTGAAGCTCCCGCTCCCATTCCTTCCGGAAGATTGTGAAAAAGAAGAGCGCTGATTAAGAGGGCCTTATGGTTTATTGAGCTCATGAGTTTATGAGTGAGATAAATAAATCCGCTACCTAAAAATAGACCTGAGAAGACGAGAAGATTATTGTTCCCTTTAAGAAGCTCTGGTCCCACTAAAGAGAAGGCGACCGCTGAGAGCATCACTCCTAAAGCAAAGTCCATGCTCAGGTGATACTTTCGTAAAAGTTCACTTCGATTAAACCACGGAGCGAGGAGGGCCCCGGCACTGGTACTTAATGCTGAAACTAGTCCTCCAATAATCGATAAAAGTACAACACTCATAGTGTCCTCCGTTAAACCTATTATCGCTTTTTAGACTTTCTCTATCCAATCACTAGTATTGATGAGTTGATAGAGAGGGTTTGAAGTTATGGAAATCTCAAGTATTTGATTAATTTAGATAAGTTTTCTTAAGCTTAAAGAACTCTTTAACCGATAGGTTGTTACTTTTCAAAGGACGCTATTTATATGATCGATATTAATTTCATTAACCCTTTCTTAGGTGCCACTCTTCACGTTTTAAAAGTTCAAGCAAACATTGAGGCTGCTCCCGGCAAAGTCTACATGAAAAAGCCGGCGGATAACCTGAAAGGGGATGTCTCGGGTGTGATCGGGATTGTTTCTGATACATTTAATGGCTCGGTGATTATTAGTTTTCCGGAAGCCACTTTCTTAAATGTTATTGGGAGCATGTTAGGCGAAACCTATACAGAACTTAATAAAGAAATACTGGACGGCGCTGGTGAGATTACCAATATGATCTTCGGTCAGGCGAAGATCACCCTCAATGAACGAGGCTATGGTATTAAAATTGCTCTGCCTCAAGTCATCACAGGTAAAGGACACTCTTTGTCGGCCATGAGTAAAGGGCCTACGGTGGTGATCCCTTTTACAAGTCCTGCCGGGGACTTCTTTGTTGAAATCAGTTTGTCTGAATAATTGGCATTAATTATTTCTTCATACCCACCGATAAGGTGGGTATCAAAATGAGGGAATATCATGAACTTATCAATCAAATCTAAAGCTTTCTTACTCTGTACTACGGTGATGGGAGTCCTCTTCGTCATGGCCGGATACAGCTTCTATTCAACCTATTCCTTAGGGGCCTACCTTTCGGAGAGTGGTGGAGTCGCTCAGGAGAAACTCTTAGATTTAAGCTTCTACGTTTATGGTGGAGGTTTTCTTTTAGCGACTATCGTTTCAACCATTATCTTCCGCTATATCTCGGCCCTTCAATGTAGCCTTGATATGATTAGTGGCAAACTTAAACAAGATATTGAAAGCATCAATTCGACCTCTCAGGATATGGCGAGTGTCTCAGGAAGACTTTCTGAAGCTGCGACTGAACAGGCCGCAAGTCTTCAGGAAACAGTCGCAAGCCTTGATGAAATTTCAGCGATGATTACTCGTAACGCTGACAGTGCCGCGAGTTCCGCTAAGATGTCTGAACAGTCGACCATCATTGCTCAGAAAGGGAAAGAGAAGACGGAACAGATGATGGAGTCGATCTCATCAATTGCGAAGGGTAATAATGAGATCATCGTTCAGATGCAAAAATCTAACGAAGAAATTTCAAACATTGTGAAAGTGATTGAGAACATCGAACAAAAAACTCAAATCATTAACGATATCGTGTTTCAAACAAAGCTTCTTTCTTTTAACGCTTCCGTAGAAGCGGCAAGAGCGGGCGAGCACGGTAAAGGCTTCTCAGTTGTGGCCGAAGAAGTCGGAAACCTCGCTTCCATGTCAGGGAAAGCTGCGACTGAAATCACGGCGATGCTCAATGATTCGGTTCAACACGTAACCAAAATCGTTGATAGCACGAAACACCTCATGGATCAGCTTATCCGTCAGTCCCGCGAGAAAGTGGAATTCGGTACAGCGACGGCCCGTGAGTGTAAGGAATCGCTGGATGAAATCCTGGTGAATGTTTCTTCGGTGAATGAAATGGTTCGCGAGATCTCGACCGCTTCTCAAGAGCAGTCGACCGGGGTAATTGAAATTAATAAAGCGATGAGTGAACTGGATTTAGTGACTCAGTCGAATTCAAGTATTGCCCATGACTCTTCGAAGTTTGCTAATAACTTAAATGAGCAGCTCGCGCACATTAATGTCCTGGTGGCCGATCTGGGGAAAATCTCTGGGGGCTCGATGCCGGATAAGCCGAAGGTAGAAAAGCCTAAGGCCGAGAAGAAAGTGAAAGTCGAGAAGAAGAAAGAAGAACCTAAGAAAGCTCCAGCTCAGGATAACGTGGTTGAATTAAAACAACCTAAAAAAGAAGTACTGGAAGCCTTTGAGCCGGTGAGAAAGAAAGTGGTGGGGTTAGAATTCGAAGCACCTAAGCACGATGACGCCCGCTTTGAAGATGTCTAAATAAACTCTGATTCAAATGATAAGTAGAAGAAGACCCCGAAATTAACGGGGTCTTTTTTTATTTCCATGGGGAAGGCGAGTCCCGGAACCATTTCTGTGTTTTTCCATTTTAGTTTAAAGGATGAGCGCAGCCCTGGGTTGAGGGTGATGCGGGTATCTTCGTCAGTTTCAAGCAGGATTTCGGTTAGAAGGTTAAAGCGGTCGTGAAGGAGGTAGACGAGACTGGTGGCGAGAAGAAGAGTGGTCTCAGTTCTGAAGTTAAGTCCTAAGTTCCAGTGGTGATCCCAGTTGTCGTTTAGGTGAAAAGTTAGAACCTGGAGGAAACTCATGCCGTAAGAGCGAGAGCCGTCGGTGGGGGTGGTGAGGGTTAGGTTCTGAAGAGCTTTGGGGGAGAGTTGGTAGGTGTAACCTAGGTTTAAGTCCCGTTCCTCACCGGTTGTGAGGTTTAGGTTTAATTGCTGCTTATCGGGTTCAAGAGGCATCTCCAGGGTCAGGTCATACTCGGGATTATCGTAGTGCTGGATGAACTGAATCTCGTTTTTCCCTTGGGTATAGGCC